>DAIMKE010000836.1:0-3712 GCA_036721875.1 Bradyrhizobium sp.
TGACGGTGATTCCCTGCCAAATCCGCTGCCGTGCAATCTGTAAGCTCCAACCGGGCGCAGGATCAAAGGTCTCGTCAGCCAACGTTGCGTTCTCCACTGCTCGTCACTTCTGTTTGCGCACCCATCGGAGACAACCGAATTCGTATCTTACGGCTCATGGCCATACCAGCAATGACCAAGGTCTGCAGTCGACGGGGATACGTACGGCGGAAGGGCAACATATCGTCAGTAATGGCGTGCAGAATCTTCGGGAAGCGAACCGAGATGTAAGCATAAGCGAGATATTTGATCATTTTTCCGGCAACTATCGCGACAAAGACGTCCAGTATCGGCAGACGGTAGATGCCGGCCACCGCCAGCATGGGCAGCTTCGGGATGGGCAGCGGCACGGCCATCAGTCCGAACAGGGCGAGAAGACCATATCTCGACAGCCAGTCGGTTGCCTGCAACCAGGCGCGTGACCCGGCAAGCTCGGGATAGCGCTCAGCCAAGATGTTCCAGCCGAAGTGATGGAACGCAAGATAAAGACCGAGGGACGCGATGGCGCTGCCGAGCGCCGCGATTGATGCAGTTGCGCCCCATCGCCTCGGAGCGGCCAAGGCGGCGGCGACCACCAACCATTCTACGGGGACGCTCATTGACAGAGTTGAGAGGAATGCCACCAATCCGACCAGAGGAACGAATGAAGTGCGCTCGGCGCGTTTGAGGATTATCGAGATGATCCCGTGCGTCGCTGCGTGAATGATCATTTATCTCCCCATCACTCGGAATCAGGCTCAGCTTTGAGACTTTTTTGTGCGACTCCCTGCATTGGTGGCACAAGAGCCCTCAATCGGTCGACATCCATGCGGTGTGAAGTTCTCATCCAAATGAACGTCGGTCGCAGACAGTGCGGCCGAAGAACGCTTCCATCTTCGCAAGCTGGATTCTATTCGTGCTTGACCTGCGTCAAAATCCGCAAAAGGGAACCGTCGCCCAATGCTGGCACCGAACGGGGCCATGATGAAAACGATGATCACCGGTACCCTGTTAGCCGTTATCGACGGCTCCGCCTGGCTGGCCTGGACTGCCGATAAAGGCCGATCACTATTGGGGCCCGGTCCGAAGCCCGAAGTGCGCACCACATGGAAAGTGCTGGACCAAATGCGAGAGAAGGATTGAGGTCGCCGACGCGGCTGCTCCGATTCGCACATCAGAGCCGCGGCAGATAGTCGACGTTCAACGCTCGTCCGTTCCCATCCCACTCGCCCGTCAGCGCTATTGCGCATTCCGCCCGAACTCTGCGCCTTGCTGCCTAGACAAACGATCTGGCAGCCCGGAACATTGTCCCGAGCTGCCGGGGGAGGGATAGTCGGCCGTTGTTACTTGGAGCCAGTGGACGGCGCCGTGTGCGAGTTCGTCGGTGGGTTGGCACCGGTAGTTGCGGTTGAATCGCTCGTCGGCGCCGAACCGCCCTGCTTCATTCCAGATCCCATCCGGCCATGCTCGCCTTCCATTCCCCTTTGGCCCATTTTACTGTGGTCCATTCCGTCTCCGTGACCCATGCCCTGTCCCGGCTGAGCCGGCGCTGTCTGCTGGGCCGGGGTATTCTGTGCGTGCGCATCCGGCGCGTGCTGCTGCGCCGAAGCCATGGCCGGCATGCCCACAGCAAGAGCCAGGACGAACGCTGCCGCGAGGCTCCTTTGACCAATCGTGTTCATCGATTTTCTCCATCATGGTTTAGACTAGCCGCCAGCCTCATCACTGGCCCGCGCACTTTAGGCGTGGTTCACCGACGGAGGTTTGACCAAGCTCAAACAAAGGAACTGCACTGTGCTAAATCTTTGTGCAGCGACAGCGAAATCATGCGATAAAGCCGCAGCATCGCCCTGCTTGACGAAAACTCGCCCGTGCCGGCAGCGATGGAAAGAGTTATATGGACGGGCCCACAAACAATCCCATCAGCCGCGACGCAACCCCAAGCTCAATTTCGGGCAGAGCGCCAGCCGGTTTGAGGCCGATGAATCCGGCCGAAACCGGCAAACAGACGAGCCCTCGCGCGGAATACACGATTGGGTGCCTGCGGTCGGCCCTCGCAGATGCCGAGCTGCTGCTAAACGGAAGGGCAGAAACAGGTCTGCCGCCGCTCATAGCTTCGACAGCGCGCTCTCAATCACCACCATCAGAAGGTCATGACCATGCGCCCGTCGACCTTGCCGTTGCCGAGATCGCCGAAGATGGTGTTGATGTCTTCGAGTTTTGCTTTGTGAATATGCGCTTTCACCTTGCCCTCAGCCGCGAACTGCACCGCCTCGGCGAGGTCCTTGCGGGTCCCGACGATGGAGCCGCGGAGGGTGATCCGCTTCAGCACCACGTCGAAGATCGGGGTCGGAAATTCGCCGGGCGGCAGGCCGTTAAGCGCGATGGTGCCCTTGCGGCGCACCAGCTTCAGCGCCTGAGCGAAGGCCGCAAGTGACACAGCCGTCACCAACACGCCGTGTGCGCCGCCGCCGGTTGCCTTCACGACCTGAGCGGCAGCGTCCGGACTCTTGCTGTTCACGGCGACCTCGGCGCCGAGTTGCCGGGCAAGGGCGAGCTTCTCCTCGGTGACGTCGAGGGCAACGACGTGCAGGCCCATGGCCTTGGCGTACTGCACGGCGATATGGCCGAGGCCGCCGATCCCGGAAATCGCGATCCATTCACCTGGACGGGCTTCGGTTTCCTTGATCCCCTTGTAGGTGGTGACGCCGGCGCAAAGAATTGGGGCCAGCGCAGCAAAGTCGCCGTTGTTCGGCAGGCGCGCAACGTAATCCGCCGCACCAATTGCGTATTCGGCGAAGCTGCCATTCACGGTGTAGCCGCTCATGTGTTGGGATTCACACAGCGTCTCCCACCCGGTTTCGCAAAACTCGCACCGTCCGCAGGCATCGTGCAGCCAGGCCGTGCCGACCGCATCGCCTTCCTTGAGCCCGACGACTCCAGGACCCACGGCCGCCACAATGCCAGCTCCCTCATGTCCGGGAATGAAGGGCGGTTTCGGCTTGACCGGCCAGTCGCCAGCGGCGGCATGCAGATCGGTATGACAGACGCCGGAGGCGACGATCTTGACGAGAACTTCCCCCCGGCCTGGCGTGGGGATTGGGACTTCTTCGATGCTGAGAGGTTTTCCGAATTCGTGGACTACCGCCGCCTTCATCGTTTTCGCCATCACCCGTTCTCCTTGGCTGGACCACATCGGCGGCCAGTTTAGGGAGCACAATGGAAATCAGACGTTGATGCAGCTCAAGGTCAGCACGGGAAATTGGTGCTGAAATTTCTATAGCTGAGATAGGTCACCGCGCTTTGCGGAAGCCGTCTGCTGATGAGGAGCGGCACTCCGGCCGTCCCACCGCAATAGCGGCGTGGACCGAGGTCCGGCGCACTACTCTGACCACAAGGAGTTTTCCATATGCTGGACCGGCCGATCACATCCGCAAGCAGTGTAAGCAAACTACGCGCGCGCTATGACAATTTCGTTGACGGTGAATGGGCTGCTCCTGTCAAGGGGCGCTATTTCACGGACAAGAGCCCGATCGACGGCAGCACGCTCTGTGAAGTGGGCCCGCTCGGATGCGAACGATGTCGGGCGCGCGCTCGATGCGGCTCATGCGGCGCTACCCGGATGGCGCCGAACCGCCCCGGCGGAGCGGGCGCGAGTGCTCAACAAGATCGCCGACCGGATCGAGGAGAACCT
>DAIMKE010000837.1:0-3712 GCA_036721875.1 Bradyrhizobium sp.
CTGCCAGGTTGCGGCGCGCAAGCTCGTCGCCGTTGTAGCCGAACAGCGCCTCGGCGCTGCGATTGGCGGAGTTGATGTTGCCCTCGGCGTCGAACATCACGATGCCGTCGGCTGCGGTGTCGAGGATCGCTGCGAGTTCTTCGGCGTTGGCACTTCCAACCGCCGACAGTTCGGAGGTTCTGCTGACGGCGGGTTCTGCAACGCCGGCTTGCGAAACCGGCGTTGCGTCGGAGATCGCAGCCGCGATCGCATCGCCTTCCTGGCGCGTGTTCGAAAAGATCAGGGCGAGCGCTGAATCGCCGTCCCATGAAATGGTGTAGAGGCGGGCGTCGGCCGCCGCCGCCGGCGCGTCGGCATCAACGGGCTGGTTCGCGGAAATCCTCACCGGCTTGCCGGTGTCCGAAGTCGATGACGCGCTCGATACGCCCGGTTCGACATAGAGTGCGTCCAGGCCACCGGCATCTTCCAGCGCATGCAGGCCTGGATAGCCCATCTGCGCCAGGAATGCAGAATTGGCATAGAGCAGCCGGTCGAGCCGGTAGATCAGGATGCCGACGGGAAGCAGATCGAGCAGCGCCTTGTCGCGCCTGGCTTCACCGTGCGCAGGCGGTTCGGGTGGCGCCAACCACTCGGGTGGCTCGCCTGTCTGGTCGCGCGCCTCCGCTATGGCGGTCGCTTCGAATACGGCTTCGATCGGCCCGGCAGGCGGCGCTTCATTGCCGCTCTCGGTTTCGAGCCGCGCCGACAATTGGCGTGCGAGTTCGTGGAAGGCGGTGTTCTCGACCGGCGTCAGCGATAGCGCCTTCGTGTCGCCGGGTTGGCGGAACGGTACCACGTTCTTCAGCACGTCGTCTTCCGGCACTTCCGGCGGCGCTTCCAGATCGGCTTCCTGCGAAATCGCGGCGATGTTCGGCTCGGGCAAGTGCGCAAGCGACGGCGACATGGCGCTGACGGATTCGGGTAACTCCTCCGCCGGCATTTCCTGCGGCGCGGCGATTGTGCGGAGCTGTTCATCGCGGCGGCGGGCCGTGAGCCGCGCCAGGCCGTCGAGATCGCGGCAAATGCCAAAGCCGCGATAGCCGATGAAATTCCGTGCGGCATCGAAGAACGGCACGCCCGATAATTCGACCGGCAGGCGGTCGCCGCCATCGGCCGGCCAGCTCAGCGTGATGCCGGTCCAGGTCTCGCGCGTCGCGATCGCCTCGGTCACGAGGCCCTCGGGATCGAGGCCCAGGGTCGCGGCGATCTCGCTCCACGGCCTGCCGAACGCCGACAGGCGGGGGCCGACCAGGCGGGTGAAGTCGCCGGCATGGGGCGTGAAGCGGCCATCGCGGTCCATGCGCCAGGTGAAGCGCATCGGTACGGTTGGCGGATCGGGCAACGGCATGTCGGTGGGTTCGAAGGCGGGCAATGAATCGTCCGGGTGCATTTCCATCGGAGTTGTCTCTTCGGCAGGAGGCACTTGACGCGGTGTAACTTCGACGTGCGGAAGGTTTGTCTCCAGCACGCTTTCGAGATTCAGTTCGGGCACTTCCTCGGTCGCGGGCGGATCGTCGAAGGCGTCGAACAACGCAAGCCCGTCGGGCGGTACTGATACTTCGTCATCGGCGTACGATGGCGTGGCGTTGGCCTGCTCCACTGTGTGCGCGCTCGGTGGCGGCGCCGGCTCGGATGATGCGGCTTCCAGTGGCGTCTCGTGCGCAGGCTTGGCGGGCAGAGGCCGCGCCGGCAGCGGCGCAATCAGTGCGATGTTGCCTGCCGCGATCAGGACGCCGTTACTGCCGTCGGGAAATTCAAACCGCGCGCAGCCGCACGTCGCAAGCCCACCGTGCGTCGCGCCAAAGCCCTGCAGTCGCTCCAGCCGGATGGCGCCGTTGGCCGGCAGCCGGCTTGCGAGCCGCGCGATCTGCCGGCGGTGCCGATCGGCTGGTCCGAAGGATTTCCCGGCGAGCGCCGTGGCATCGGCCGCGCCGAACATCCGGACGCCTGCCGCGTTGGCCCACAGGATTCGTTTGCCGTCGGCCGTCCACAACCATGCGGGCAGGGGGCTTGTCGCGTAGGCCGCCAGTCGCGAATGGCCGGCCTCGCGCAACTGAAATTCCGCATCATTCATCGCGACTGCATGACCGTCCGGCGTCAAAATTCGGCCGTCAAGGTCGGACAGCCCCAGGGAATCGCAGTATTGCAAGCGGAATGCGGCAGGTCCACGGGCCGGCCGGCCCGCAGCGCTCAAAGCGGCGGATAACCCCCGCCCGGCTGCATTTTTTCAAACCGGCTGAACTCTTAAGCCATCAGCCGCGTTGGGTCGCTTGCAAGCGTCCGTCAGAGGTCCATCATGGGGCCCGCGAGACCGTGTCATGCAGGCGGGGTATCTGGGCCGCGCCAACCCAACAGGAGCGCACCATGAGCGACGAAGGGCGAGACCGTTTCGAGATTCCGAAGGACATGCGGGCAATGGCGGAAGCAAGCTTCGAGCAGGCCCGCAAGACCTTCGAGAAGTTCGTCGCCTCGGCGCAAGCTGCTACCGGTACCATCGAGGAGCGCAACGCCGCGGCGACCGCGGGCGCCAAGGACATCGGCAGCAAGGCGATCGCCTATGCCGAAAAGAACGTGCAGGCCTCGCTCGACTACGCACAGTCGCTGCTGAAGGCCAAGGACCTGACCGAGGTGATGCGGCTGCACAGCGAGTATGTGCAGGGTCAGATGCGCGCGCTGGCGGAACAGGCCAGCGAGATGGGCCAGGCCGTTACCAGGGCCGCCATGGACGCGGCCAAGCCGAAAGTCTGACCCCCGGCAGGCCGAACGACAGCATTTGCGCACCCGACGGAGCGAGAGCAGCCGGGCCGGGTAAAATTTGCGGCGACGCATCGGAAATTGCAGTGCGCTGCACAAATTTGACATGATATGGGTGCTTATTAGGCAGGCCCAAGGTTGGGCGCTTCCGTGAGTGTGAGTGTACGTGACCTCCTCGACGTTTCGGCCCGCCGGCGTCCGCGAGGGGAGCAATCAACCCCATTTTGAAGGATGCATGCCGTGACCAGTTCCACCGATCCCTTCTCCGCCTCCATCATCCCCTTCGAAGTTCCCGAGCAGATGCGCGCGTTCGCCGAGAAGGGCGTCTCGCAGGCCCGCGACAGCTATGCCAAGTTCAAGGATGCCGCCGAGACCCATAACGGCACCATCGAGGCCGTGTTCACCTCGGCCAGCAAGGGCTCGAGCGAATACTCGACCAAGCTGATCGAGTTCTTCAAGGCCAATACCTCTTCGTCGCTCGATTTCGCGCAGCAGCTGTTCGGCGTGAAGACGCCGGCGGAAGCGCTCGAGCTGTGGACCGCGCACACGAAGAAGCAGTACGAAACGCTGACCGCGCAGGCCAAGGAACTGGCTGAGCTCGGCCAGAAGGTCGCCACCGAGACCGTCGAGCCGATCAAGGCCTCGGCGTCCAAGTTCTACAAGCCGGCCGCCTGACCTGATTCCGGCATCTCCTTAAGATTAAGGCCCGGGCGATCGGCCCGGGCTTTTTGCTGCCGGCGCCTTGATCTCGGCTGCCTGATTAAGGCTGTTTTACCGTCGCAATTGGAGCCTCCGCGGCCTTGCCAAAGCGAGGCGTTGCACCTAGTTTCCCGCCCATTCGCGACCCCCTTTGAGGGCCTCGCGCAGGATGCAGTTGTAGCTCAGTTGGTTAGAGCGCCTGTCTGTGGAACAGGAGGTC
>DAIMKE010000838.1:0-3703 GCA_036721875.1 Bradyrhizobium sp.
GTCCCGTCCGGATCGCTTCGGCGAGCAGGGCCTCGCCGGTGAGCGCATGGCGCGTCTCGTTCGTGGTCTCGATCAGCACCGGCTCGCAGCCGAGCGCGGTCAGGATATGCCGATACGGCGGATAGCCGGGCACGGTGACCGCGACCCGATCGCCTGGTTCGAACATCGACAGAAACGCGAGAATGAAACCGCCGGACGAGCCGGTCGTGACCACGATCCTGTCAGGATCGACGGAACATCCGTAAGTATCGCGGTAGTGACGGGCGATCCGGGCACGCAGCGATGGAATGCCGAGCGCGGACGTGTAATCGATTCGCGCCGCGTCGAGCGCAGCATGCGCGGCGGCGATGGCGGCCCTGGGCGCGGCCGCCGCCGGCTGCCCGACTTCCATGTGAATCACGTGACCGCCGGCCGCCTCGATGCGCGCCGCGGCTGCCATGACGTCCATCACCATGAACGGTGGAACGTCGCTCCGCCCGGAGGGCGTCAGCAGGGTTTTAACCCGGTCTCCAAGTGTCGATTCCTGCATCGAAATCTGCTATTGCGCCGGCGCTGTGCAAATTCGGGTTCCGAACCTGCCACGCCCCAGACTGGCCGTATTCGGTGGCTTGTTATAGCGTTTTCGGGTGAAGGGATACCGGGTTCACGAGGTGATACCCCGGTTCCCTCCAATAAAACTTGGAACAGAGACCGGAGCGCGTTTCTGCTCTAATCAGGATCGACTCTTCCGGAACGACCGGGCCTCGCCAATCGCCAAAGAGCTCATGCTGCTTCGCACCGCCTTACGCAAGAATTCGCTGAAGTTGACCGCGTTGACCACCGTGGTCGCGCTCGTCCTCGCGCCGATGGCGGCGCTGGCGCAGGAGAATCGCGGACCACCGGTTCTGCGCGACGCCGAGACCGAGCAATTGCTGCGCGATTACACGCGGCCGATCCTGCGCGCCGCCGGCATGGAAAAGCAGAACATCCAGATGGTGATCATCAACCAGAGTGTGTTCAACGCTTTCGTGGCCGATGGACGCCGCATCTTCGTGAACTATGGCGCTATCCTGCAATCGGAAACGCCGAACCAGATCATCGGCGTGATGGCACATGAAACCGGACACCTTGCCGGCGGCCATCTCGCCAAGATGCGCGAACAGATGGCGCAGGCGCAGACGCAAATGATCATCGCCATGCTGCTCGGCGCCGGCGCCATCGCCGCGGGCGCGAGTTCGGGCGGCAGCGGCAGCGGCCTCGCCAACGCCGGCGCGGCCATGATGTCCGCACCGGGCGAGGTGATCCGCCGCACCCTGCTCTCATACGTGCGCCAGCAGGAGGAAAACGCCGACAAGGCTGGCGTCAAGTTTCTGAACGCCACCGGCCAGTCGGCCCGGGGCATGCACGAGACCTTCAAGCGCTTCACCGACGAGAGCCTGTTCGCCGCGCGCGGCGCGGACCCGTATGTCCAGTCGCATCCGATGCCGGCGGCCCGTGTTGCAGCGCTGGAAGAACTGGCGCGCTCCAGCCCCTATTGGGACAAGAAGGACGACCCTGCGCTTCAGCTGCGCCACGACATGGTGCGCGCCAAGATATCGGCGTTCATGGAGCGTAAGGACACGGTGTACCGGCGCTATCCTCTGTCCAACAACAGCCTCCCGGCACGCTACGCGCACGCCATCGCGACCTACCGCCACGGCGACCTGCGCAGCGCCCTCGCCCAGATCGACGCACTGATCCAGCAACAGCCGAACAACCCGTATTTCTACGAGGTGCGCGGCCAGGCGCTGCTGGAGGGCGGCAAGCCGCTGGAGGCGATCGCGCCGCTGCGCAAGGCCGCTCAGCTCTCCAATAACTCACCGCTCATCGAGATGTTACTTGGACAGGCGCTCGTGGCAGCCGATAACAAGGCCTATACCGACGAGGCCATCGCTATTTTGCGCGCGGCGGTGGCACGCGAGACCGAGGCGCCGCTCGGCTTCATGCAGCTTGCAATGGCCTATGGCCGCAAGGGAGATTACGCCCAGGCCGATCTCGCATCGGCCCAGGCCGCCTATCTTCGCGGCGACAACAAGACCGCACGCGACCTTGCCTCGAGAGCGAAAACGCGGTTCGCCATCGGGACCCCCGGATGGGTCAAGGCTGACGATATTGTGAGCGCCAAGCCGCTGCCCGGCCAAAAAGGCAACTAGAAATAACCCGGGTTCCAACTACAACCGGACCCCGGGAGCAGGAGCGTGATCCGGAAAGCGGGTACCGGTTTTCCGGGAAGATCACGCTCAAACACGAAGCCAGTAGTCATAGTGTCGGCCTTCATCAGAACCGCCGAACCCGCCGCATAAGGAATTGCCGATGCCTTCGCTCCGTTTTGTCATCCCCGCATTGTTTGCCTTCGCACTCTGCGGCGCGCCGCTGTCCGCCTCCGCGCAGGGCTTCACCGACAAGCAACGCGGCGATATCGAGTCCATCGTCCGTGAGTACCTGATCAAGCATCCCGAAGTGCTCGAAGAGGCGATGGCCGAACTCAGCAAGCGGCAGAGCGCGGCTGAGACCGCCAAGCACGAAGCCGCCGTCGCCAACAATGCCGAAGCGATCTTCAACTCCCCGCGCAACGTCACCGTCGGCAACAAGGACGGCGACGTCACCTTCGTCGAGTTCTTCGACTACAATTGCGGCTATTGCAAACGCGCGATGATGGACATGATGGAGCTGATGAAGAGCGATCCGAAGCTCAAGGTCGTGCTCAAGGAGTTTCCAGTGCTGAGCGCAGGCTCGGTCGAAGCCGCCCAGGTCGGCGTCGCCGTGCGGATGCAGGATCCGAGCGGCAAGAAGTATCTCGATTTCCACCAGAAGCTTCTCACCGGCCGCGGCGCGGTCGACAAGGCGCGCGCGATGGCCGTTGCCAAGGAAGTCGGCCTCGACATGGCGAAGCTGGAGAAGGATCTGGCAAGCGCCGAAGTGCGCAACACGCTCGAAGAAAACTTCAAACTCGCCGAAGCCATGGGCATGAACGGCACGCCGAGCTACGTCATCGGCAAGCAGATCGTGATCGGCGCGGTCGGCGCCGAGACCCTGCGCGAGAAGATCAGCAACGCCCGCTGCGGCAAGGCGACCTGCTGACGGCAACATCGATTACGCGAAACGAAAGGCCGGCGCGAATGCCGGCCTTTTTGCTTGAGGCCATCTCTGGCGCGTCGGTTCATTTGGCGTTCACAAAACAAAGTCGGCGGAACCGACAATGTTCAGGAACATCGCGCGTTTCCTTTCGTTGTGGTGCGGGCAATGCAGACACGTGAGGAGACAGTAAATGACTAATCGCTTTTTGATCTCGGTTGCGGCCGCGGCTTTGATTGCCGGAACCGGCATGGCCAACGCGCAGGGAATGGGTCGCGACGGCGGCTCCGCCGGTGGTGCCCCGGCGGCACAGCAGAGCGCGCCTTCTTCCGATCGCGGCGGTGCCTCGTCGGGCGGCGCAATGCAGCGTGACAGCGGTGGCGGTTCGGGCATGAAGGGCGCCGAGTCCGGCATGAAGAACGAATCCGGCATGACGAAGGGCGAGTCCGGCATGAAGGCCGATTCGACCGACAAGGCCGAGCCCCGCAGCAAGAGCGCGCAGGACGGAAACCGCATGCAGGGCGAAAAGTCGAAGAGCATGAGCTCCGACGATTCGACCAAGAGCGATTCGACCAAGAGCAGCAAGGAAATGAAGGCCGAGGGTCGTGAC
>DAIMKE010000839.1:0-3703 GCA_036721875.1 Bradyrhizobium sp.
AGTTCACCTCGCTCTGCCCGGTAACGGGCCAGCCGGATTTCGCGCATCTGGTGATCGACTACGTGCCGGGCCAGTGGCTGCTGGAATCCAAATCGCTGAAGCTCTACGTCGCAAGCTTCCGCAATCACGGCGCTTTCCACGAGGACTGCACGGTGATGATCGGCAAGCGGATCGCCGCCGAGGTCAAGCCGAAATTCTTGCGCATCGGCGGCTACTGGTATCCGCGCGGCGGCATCCCGATCGACGTGTTCTGGCAAACCGGCCGGTTGCCGAAGGGCATGTGGATCCCCGACCAGGGCGTCGCGCCCTATCGCGGGCGTGGCTGATCGGCGCCATCAACCATCACCATCGACAGGATCGAAGATCCCGGCAACATCTGCGCAGGCAGGGGGAACACAGCTTGCCGGTCGATCATCTTGATCTGGATCAAGCGTATTCGTTCTACACGAAGCCTAAAAAGCCAAACAGTTAGGCTGGGGCGAAAGCCATCGCCCCGCAGTGAGCGTTCCCTTTGTGAGCGAGAGCGCATGAGCGAGGCCGACGAGAGCCAGTACCGCCTTCAGGCAATCCTCGACACGGCGGTTGACGCCATCATCACGATCGACGAGCACGGCATCATACAGAGCGCCAACCCGGCGGTGGGAAAGCTTTTTGGATTTGCATCTGCAGCCGAGTTGATTGGCCGCAACGTCTCAATTCTCATGCCGGCCGAACATGGCCGACAACACAACGAATATATCGCACGCTACATGCGAACGGGCGAGGCGCGGGTCGTCGGGATCGGGCGCGAGCTCGAAGCTGTACGGCGTGACGGCTCCATCTTCCCGATCGAGTTGGCCGTCAGCGAGGTGCCCGGAGACGGTGCGCGGTATTTTACCGGTATCATCCGGGACATCAGTGCACGCAAACAGGCTGAGCAGGCCCTGCGCGAAAGCCAGGCGCGGATCCAGGCCGTTCTGAACACGGCGGTGGACGGCATCCTGACAATCGATCGACGTGGCATCATCGAGAGCGCCAACCCGTCCGCTGGCCGCCTGTTCGGCTACGATCCGGCGGAACTCATTGGCCAAAACATATCGATGCTGATGCCGGCGGAGCATGCCAAGGCGCATGACGGCTATATCGAACGCTATCTCAGAACCGGCGAAGCACGCGTTGTGGGCATCGGCCGGGAGGTGGAGGGACTGCGACACGACGGGTCGACCTTTCCGGCAGAGCTCGCGGTGAGCGAGGTGCGCTTCGGTGACCAGCTTCGTTTCACCGGCATCATCCGCGACATCACCGTTCGAAAAAATGCAGAACAGGCCCTGCTCAGGGCCGACGCCATGAAGGACGAATTTCTCGCCAATACATCGCACGAGCTGCGGACGCCCCTCAACGGCATCATCGGGATTGGCCAATCGATGCTGGACGGGGCAACCGGTCCGCTGAACGAAGAGCAGCAACGCAATCTCGGGATGGTCGTTGCCAGCGGCCGGCGTCTCGCCAACCTCGTCAATGACATCCTGGATTTCTCTAAGCTCCGTCACGAGACGGTCGAGCTGCGCCGTCGACCTACCGATGTTCATGCCCTCACGGAGCTTGTCCTGGCGATTTCCCGCACCCTGGTGGGCGAACGCGCGTTGCGCCTGTTCAACCGGATCGATGCTCAGGTTCCCCTGGTCGAGGTGGACGAAGACCGCGTACAGCAGATCCTGTTCAACCTGGTCGGTAACGCGGTCAAGTTCACGCCGGCCGGCGTCGTCGAGGTCTCGGCAAAGGTCCGGGACCAATGGCTGGATTTGACGGTGAGCGACACCGGAGCCGGCATCAGCGCCGAACGGCTCGAGACGATATTCGAATCGTTTTCGCAGGGCGATGGATCCGCCGCGCGCGAACAGGGCGGCACCGGCCTTGGGCTGGCCATCAGCCGGCAGTTGGCCGAGCTTCATGGCGGAAACATAAGCGTGACATCGGCCGTCGGTGCGGGATCGCATTTTACCCTTTCGCTTCCGCTAAGTCTGACTACGCGAGAGATGCTCACGCTCGAAAGCCGGCCGGACGAAGCTGTCAGCAGGATTCTTCCGGATGTCGAACTGAACCGGACGGCGGCAGGAGCCGGCCCACGATCATCCGCCGGCGCCGGTCTGCGGGTTCTGGTGGTGGACGACGAGCCGGTCAATGTTCAGGCTCTGGTGAATTTCCTGACCCTGGCAAAGTATGAGGTCGTCACGGCCGCGGACGGGCAAGAGGCGCTTGATCTTCTGGCTGGGGAAAGACCGTGCGACATCGTCCTGCTCGACGTGATGATGCCGAAGCTGTCCGGCTTCGATGTCTGCCAGCGCATTCGTGAACATTACTCGCCCGCGGAACTGCCGGTGATCCTGCTGACGGCCAAGAATCGCGTTTCGGACCTCGTCGTGGGGTTCGGCGTGGGAGCAAATGATTATCTGACCAAGCCCTTTGCCAGCGACGAATTGCTGGCCCGCGTCAGTGTCCATCTCGAACTCGCCAAGATCAGCGACAGCTATTCGAGGTTCGTACCCCGGCAGTTTCTGGAGCAACTGGGCAAGGAGCGCATCGTCGATGTTGCGCTTGGCGACCAGGTGCAGCGAGAAATGACCGTGCTTTTCTCGGATATCCGTAACTTCACCCAGATGTCGGAAGGCATGACGCCTGCGGAGACGTTCGGATTCGTGAACCAGTATCTCGGCGCGATGGAGCCTGCCATCGCGGGCCATAGCGGGGTCATCGACAAATTTGTCGGTGACGCCGTCATGGCGCTGTTTCCTCGCCGGGCCGACGATGCCGTACAGGGAGCGCTGGACATGATCCGGCGGCTGGAGGCCTGGAACGCACAGCGGGTCGACAGAAGCGAGCCGCCGGTCAAGATCGGCATCGGTCTGCATACCGGGAGCCTGATGCTCGGAACGGTGGGTGCGCGCGACCGGATGGATACCACCGTCATCTCGGACGCGGTAAACCTCGCCTCGCGCGTCGAGGGCCTCACGAAGACCTACCGCGTTCCGCTGATCATCACCGAAGCGACGTTCCTCGCTCTGAACAATCCCGCAGACATTTCGGTTCGTCGAATCGACCAGGTCCTCGTTCAGGGAAAATCGCAACCTGTCGTGCTCTACGAGGTGCTGGACGCCTGCGACCTGCCCGCCCGACAGGCGAAACAGCGCGCACTGGCGGACTTCGAAAAGGGCGAGGCGCTTTACGAGGCCCGGGACTTCTCAGGCGCCATCCATTATCTGGAGCGAGCCCTGGCTCGCAATCCATCGGACACAGTTGTCGAAGTGCTGCTCGAACGTGCTCACCGCTTCTCCGGGACGGCGGAGGAATGATCTCGAAGCCGGGTCGCATCAATCCGGATTTGGCTACGTGCCAATGTGTCCGCGGCGCTCAATACGCGCTGAGCAGGTCGACCTTGGCATTGGCGAGGATCGGGCGCCGCGCGAGCAGGCTGGATAGATTCCGCATGATCTTCATCGCGATCTGCGGGTGCAGCCGGCGATAATCGTCAAAACTGTCGAGCGGCAGTTCGAGGCAGGTCACTGGCGTATCGGCCCATACGTCGGCGCTGCGGTATTGCTCGATGATGGCCATCTCGCCGAATTCCATGCCGGGTCCGAGCGAGGCCAGCCGCACCCCGCTTGGCAGTTTTACGCTGACCATTCCGCTCTGCAGGAAGAACAGCGAATTGGCGGGTTCGCCGGCG
>DAIMKE010000840.1:0-3700 GCA_036721875.1 Bradyrhizobium sp.
ATACCCTGCTGCGCAAGGACCACGACGAGCACCGGACCGAACGCATGGCGATGATGCCGGCCCTGATGCCGAAGACGATCGAATCCGTTTGGGCGCCGCTGTATGCGAAACTGGCCGCAACGTATCTCAACCGGCTGCCGCGCGGTGAGGTGGTCGATCTCTTTCCCGCTCTCGCAGGACCGCTTGCCGCGCGGATTCTGGCGCATGCGATGGGTGTTCCAGACGCGAGCGATGAGGACATGCAGCGATGGTCGCAGACGCTGATCGACGGTGCCGGCAATTTTGGCTGGACGCCGGGGCCTTTCGACGCGACCGACATCGCCAATGCGGAGATGGACAAATGCATCCGCGCAAATGCCGAACGCGTGCGGACCGAACCGGATTCCTCAGCGCTCTCCTTCATGGTGAACGCGAAGAAACCGATTCCAGAAAGCCAGATGATCGCCAATGTAAAGATCGCGATTGGTGGCGGCATCAACGAGCCGCGCGACGCCCTGCTGACGATCCTCTACGGCCTCTTGACCAATCCAGATCAGCTTGACGCCGTGCGCGCAGGGGGCAAATGGCGCTCCGCCTTCGAGGAAGGGGTGCGTTGGGTGGCGCCGATCCAGGCGAGTTCACGGCTCGTTATGGAGGACACGGAGATTCGCGGCTGCTTCATCCCGAAGGGCGACACCGTGATGACGATCCAGGCCTCCGCCAACCGAGACGAGGACGTCTTCGAAGATGGGGAGAATTACAATGCGCTTCGCGACCCCAATCCTCACCAGGCCTTTGGCAACGGCCCGCATCATTGCGCAGGCGCCCACCTGTCGCGGCGAACCGTTGGCGTCATCCTGCTCCCCATGCTTTTCGAGCGCTTCCCCAGCATGACCTTGCCTGATCCCGCAAGCGTGCGCTGGTACGGTTTTGGTTTCCGCGGGCCGCTCAATCTGCCGGTTCGTCTGCAATCGGAACGGCGCAACGAGGATATTTTCTTTTGCTGTTCCGCTGCCGTAGATCGTACGCATTTCCGGTTAGGAGCTCGTCGGCGAGTTACGCAGCCGGTACTTCGCATAGATCACCTCTCGCCACACAAGCTGACGAGGCGTCGAGATGTCGCCCATTGACACGAAACGCACCTGTTGGGCCGTCCTGACGATGTCCGTTGACGGGAGAAGTCCGGAAGTGGCTGGCCGACCGCGCATGACCCTTAGCGGATCTTCGCAGTTGGGCCTTGTCGCTTATTGTAGAAATGCTCCCGAGACGCTCGAACTCAGCGGAGGGAAGACCTCTTCAAGGTCAGCCATTCCCAGTGCACGCGCTGCTCCGGTAGACAGATCTATGCAGCGTCCCTTTACGAATGGACCGCGGTCATTGACTCGGACACTGACGCTTCGTCCGCTTGATTGTGAGGTAACTGTGACCTGAGAACCGAACGACCTAGTGTGGCTGTAGTCATCTCGCTTGGATTCATCCGCTCGCCGGATGCGGTTGCAGTCGCGGTTCTTTGGCCTGTGGAGGCTAGTTGGAAAATGTCCCTCCGCCCAAGCCTAACTTCCGCTACTTTGCTTTTACGAAATAAAGCGACTGCTCGTCTGGACGATTGTCTATTGTGCAACCATTCGCCTTCGCGAAGTCTAATGCAGCACCCTTTGCTGCTTCGTCAGGTTCACCGGGCGGGAAAAGATCAGCAAATATTTTGTGCGGAATGCATATGGCTGCACCCGGCCTCAAAGCACTTAGCTCGCTTGTCAAATCATCTAAGTTATAGGCCATCAAGTGCATCTCAACCTGGAACTCATACGCGGTGGGATGGCATCTTTCATAGCAGCACGGTCAAAGGCCTACTGCCGCCAGCGCGGCAGCGGCCTTGTCCTGCTGTGCCGTTATGGAGTTGAAGTCTCCGCGCAGGGCTTTGAGCGCCGTTCGTTCCTGCTCGATCTCATGAGCCGTTCGGAATCCCATGCGGCGCAGGACCGGCACCGGAGGGCACCAACCTTGGATCGCATGTTGGAACAGAAACGCTGTTACTAGTGCAGGAAGCGCAAACCACCTATTGTCTCGGGTGGCACCGAGTACAATACCGGTGAAAGCAAGGGCGGATGCGTTTGCTTCAATGGCACGCTCGATGTCCCACTCCTCTCGAAGCTCTAGCAGCCGACTCGGAATAGCATCGAGATGGGCTGCGAAATGGCGCACTCGTTTCCGGATGCCGTCCTCAATTTGTTGATTTATTTCGGCGCTCGTATGGGCTGGAACGCGATCAAACGTGCTGGCCACCGTGCTCTCCTTCACGTCAAAAAAGAGCAATGCACCTCCAACAACGAAAGTTCCACGCAATCCGTTAAAATCTCGGAGGCAGGAAGGTAGGGGCGGATTCCTATTTCTTTCACCGATGCAGGCTGACTCGTCGAGGCTTGGAGGGTCCTCGACGAGTCAGCAACCGCCGCCGCTGCATTACCCCACATGCGAAGCCTACCTGCCATTCCAGTGGTGTCTGTACGTTACCGACCACAAAGGAACGGATCCGTATCGGTGTGGCATTGCGGAGACTCTTGCTGGAGGTTCTGCTGGACAAAGCGGTACAAGCCGCAGTGCATATGATAAAATAACCCGAGTGGCGGGAGGGTCGGTCCATCCAAATGGGTACATCCTGATGACGGACGGTGAAATCCGATGCGCGAACGCAGACCACCAAGCAAGCGCAATCAATACCATTGTGCTCGGCTTTGCTGCCGATCCAATGACGCGTTGGGTTTGGCCCGATGCGTCCGATTACCTCAAAATGATGCCTCGATTTGTCAGAGCGTTCGGCGGCCCGGCTTTCGAATATGGCACAGCCTATATCACCGAAGGGGTTCGCGCCGCTGCCCTTTGGCTACCGCCGAACGTAGAGCCCGACCATGCGGCGATGGGAGCAATCATGGAGGAATCCCTTCGTCCTGAAATCGCCGAAGACCTTGGCTCCATCGTGAAAAGCATGGCTGAACACCATCCCAACGAGCCACATTGGTATCTGCCGCTCATCGCCGCCGATCCCAACTGGGTTGGACAAGGTCTCGGTGCCTTGCTGATGAAATACTCTCTTCGGCGATGCGATGAGGAGGGCGTCCCAGCTTACCTTGAAAGTTCAAACCCGCGCAACATTTCCCTATACGAGCGCCTCGGCTTCAACATCATCGGTAAGATCCAATGCGGCTCTTCTCCGGTGATGACGCCAATGCTGCGGCCTCCAACCTCTCCACTAGACTAACGGGTGAATCGTTTTCGGGCGCGAAGTCCGGCGTTGATGGCCAAGCATCGCTGCAACAGAGCGAATCGCATCGGGCGCCAGCGCCAATGACCCCCGTGTGAAACTCCAGCCCGCTGGAGTCGGCCCCTGGCTCCTCTGGTAGAGTTTATAAATAGAGCCCTTCTTCGTCTCTTGCAGCGGCTTCCAACTGTGCCATCACGTTGCAGGTTCAAACAGTAAAACGGCTATCCGACCCGCGTTGGTCGCAGCGCTTCTTGAGGGTTGCGCCAATCGATTCCGGACAACAGACCTGCACCTGGAGTGCCAACGACGGAAAACCTCGGCGCATGTCCGTGCAGCCTGTCGCCAGCCACACTCGCGCGCCCGTTGGAACCGGGATCATCGGCATACCAAAGCATCGAGAACGCGAGGTAGCGCGTCTCCATCAACGTCGCCATCGACCCGGATGCGGTGCCCGCTACCAAG
>DAIMKE010000841.1:0-3694 GCA_036721875.1 Bradyrhizobium sp.
AGCTGACCCAGATCGTTCAGCTGCAAGGCGCCAATGGCGAAAAGGCGCAGGCCTGGGTCACCTTCGGCGAAGTCGTCGCCGTGCATATCGACAAGGCTTTCATCAAGGACGGCGTCTACCAGACCGGGCTCGCCCACCCGATCGTCCGCGCCGGCCGGCGCGGCGACTATTTCGAGATCAAGCCGGAAAACATGTTCGAGATGATCCGGCCGGATTGATCTCGTGTAACCGGCGACTCCCACGGAACTCCGCGCCGTCCAAATCCTTATCAGACGTGTTTCGGAGATTGCCATGATCCGCTTGTTTGCCGGGATGATCCTGCTCGCGTGCCTCGTTGCTCCGGCTCTGGCCGGCCCCGATGCGGCGGCGGTCAACGACGCCGAATTCAAGGGCAAGGCGCCGGCCGACGACAGGATTCATCCTGCGGTGGTCAAGGCGCAGGTGCTTCTCGACCGCGCCAACTTTTCTCCCGGCGAAATCGACGGCAAGCTGGGAGAGAACGCCGAGAAGGCCCTCAAAGCCTTTTCCGAATCCAAAGGCCTCGCCGCGGGCAAGCAGCCCCTGACTTCCGAAGTCTGGAGCGCCTTGCTCGCCACCAGTTCGGAGCCTGTCGTCGTCGACTACAGGATCACGGAGAAGGACGCCAAAGGACCGTTCCTGAAAAAGCTTCCCGCGAAGATGGAAGACATGAAGGAGCTGAAGTCGCTGGATTACACCAGCCCGCGCGAGGCCCTCGCCGAAAAATTTCACATGAGCGAAGGGCTTCTCGAAGCGCTCAATCCCGGCAAAAAGTTCGACGAGGCCGGCCAGACCATCTCGGTGGTGAATACAATGCCGAAGGAGAAAAGTGCCAAATCAAATGCCAAGCCAAAGCAGGCCAGGCGGCCGCTGACGCGGGTGGAGGTCGACAAGGAGGTCCAGACGGTCAAGGTCTTCGGCGATGCAGGCGAGTTGATCGCCTTCTTCCCGGCGAGCGTTGGAAGCGACGAGAAGCCGACGCCCAGCGGTGTGCTCAAGGTGACATCGATCGATGCGCGTCCGAACTATCGGTACAATCCGGATTACAAGTTCAAGGGCGTCAAATCCAAGGAGGCCTTCACCATCAGGCCCGGGCCCAATAACCCCGCGGGCTCGCACTGGATTGGCCTGTCGTCGGAAGGCTATGGCATTCACGGCACGCCAAACCCCTCGAAGGTCAGCAAGTCGGAATCGCACGGCTGCGTCCGCCTCACCAACTGGGACGTCGACCGGCTGGCGAAGCTCCTGAAGAAGGGCACGGAGGTCGCGTTCATCGAGCGCGAGGCGGCCAACAGGAAGTAGCTCCTTGTCCGGATTGCGTCGTGAACTGAAATCGCCACCATCGCTGCCAACGATCATTTGCAATCTTGCGCGACAGTGGTGAAAATGCCGGCATGCCAAGTGCATCCGTGCAGAAGAATATCAGGCGCCTTTACGAAGGCGCGACGCCGGAGGGCGTCCGGTTCCGCTATGCCCTGCTGGTATTCGATATCATAACCGTCACCTTCATTATCGCGACGTCGTTTCTTCCTTCCAATGACATCACGGAAGCGCTCGACGTCATATTCGGTGTCGTCATCCTCGCGGATTTTTCCGCCCGGCTGGTCGCAAGCCGGCACCGGCTGCGCGAGTTCACCCGCTTTTCGACCTGGACCGATATCGTCGCGATCATTTCATTCCTGGCGCCGCTCGCAGGGGAGCCCGGAGGCTTTCTGCGCGTGCTGCGAACCTTGCGGCTGTTGCGCGACTACCAGATGCTGGCGCGGCTGCGCGAGGACAGCACGTTCTTCCGGCGCAACGAGGAAGTCATCTTTGCCGTCACCAACCTCGCCGTTTTCATCTTCGTGATGACGGCGATCGTCTACGAAACGCAGAAGTTCCGCAACGATCAGATCGCGAACTACGCCGACGCGCTGTACTTCACCGTGACAGCCCTGACGACGACCGGCTTTGGCGACATCACTTTGTCGGGGACGGCCGGTCGCATGATCACGGTGGTGATCATGATCTTCGGTGTGACGTTGTTTTTCAATCTCGCGCGGGCGCTGTTGAGCCCGCACAAGGTGCGGTTTGCCTGCCCGACCTGCGGACTGCAGCGCCATGACAGCGACGCGGTGCACTGCAAGGCGTGCGGCAATATCTTGAATATTCCGGACGAGGGGTTGACGTAGGAAGCCGGCATCGCGTTGGTGCGTGAGGGAATAAAAAAGACCACCCGGAGGCGGTCTTTGCAGTCTCGATATCCGCCGATGCGCGTGGCTGATTATTTCCAATTGCCGTTTGGCAGGCGGCCGTGGAACGGCGTGTTGCGGCAATGGCCATACGGGAGGGCAACCGTTGTCGGCCGGGCGAAATTCGATCTGGTATCCGCCCCGCGGAAGGGGGCCGGTGTACGGCGTATCCCGGCAGTGGCCCCACGGTCCGCGCCACCAGCCCGGACCGCACCCTTCAGCCGCGCTTGCCGGTGCGATTGCAATCAACGAAGATCCAACAACGAGGGCGCTCGCAAGCGCGAGGCCGATACGTGACTTCAACATTTTCAAACTTCCTTTTTTTAATCGAACCTGATGGTGAGCATTGGGCCGCGCTCAGCCGACATGTCCGGCGTGCGGATGTCGTACTTTGGGTCATTCGCTGTGACAAATACTGCTTCGATATGGAGGCATAGCTTCCGCCGATATCTCGGGATTTGCCTAATGGTCAGTTGCGATTCGTCTACTCGACGTCGGCTCGAGGAGCCAACACCATCTGCATTGCGAGCCTTGGGGTCGCGGGCGCCATCAAGTTGTGTCAACCTGAAGTGGTTGACTGGGGATGCGCCACCTTGGGCGCAGGCCCGGAATCCGCCGGTCGGCATGACCCGCTTCACAATGGATTCCGGTCTGGCTTCGCGAGCCCCGGAATGGACCGCGGATAAGAAAGCCGATTCATTAGAATTTGTCACAAACCCTAAACCGTCAGCCAACTGCTCCGGCAAAAGCCGGGCGGCCTTAAACCTGTGCTTCATCGCGAGCTGTGCACCCTCCTGTCCAAGAAGGGGGAGGCTCGGCTTTCAATGCCCATTTCCAGATATTTTGCCTACGCCGGATCGGCGCTGCTCGTATTGTTGTTTGCTTCGAACGCCTATCTCATGGACGGCGAAGCCGATTTGCGGTTCGACGGATCTCTGTACGAGAGCGCCCTTTATGCGCCTCGGCAGGAGGAAACCCGGGCGAAAGCCGAGCTTCGCTTTACGCGCGATGTCACGCCTGCCATTCGCGTCAGGAAAGTATTCGCCGTGTTCGTCCCCAACGAACGCCGTCGCAGCAAGCCCTCTTCTTAAACTTGCGCGGCCCAGCTGTGCGGATCGGCCGCGTCTGTTGCGCTGCTTGCATACCGGGTAACCACACCATTCTCTAAACGTCAGACAATGCAGCGGTTTTGGAACGGGGTCGGTTCTCCGTCGTTATAATTTGGTTTATCAATTTCGCTTCATTCCCGGAGCGAAACGTCCCCGACACCCGTGCTTTTCCGCTAGAGTGGGCCGTCGATTGGCACAGGTGGACGCGACGTCGCGCCGCAGACCAGGAGGGTTCGCCATGAGCTTCCGCCGCGATTTCATCAGCAAGCCGATTTTCTCCTGGGCACGCGGCGTCTTGCCGGCCATGTCCGATACCGAGCGTGAGGCGCTCGAAGC
>DAIMKE010000842.1:0-3692 GCA_036721875.1 Bradyrhizobium sp.
AAGCCCTCACGGTCACCTTCAAGCGCGACGGCCGCTACGACGAAGAGGCGCTCAAGAAGCTCAATCACTTCCTCCGCGACTGGCGCAGCCAGGACCAGACCACGATGAATCGTCACCTGTTCGACATCCTCTGGGAAGTCTACCGCGACGTCGACGGCAAGAAGCCGATCCAGATCATTTCCGCCTACCGCTCCCCCGCCACCAACTCCATGCTCCGCCGCCGCTCATCGGGTGTGGCGCGCTTCAGCCAGCACATGCTCGGCCATGCCATGGACTTCTACATTCCGGACGTGCCGCTGGAGCATATCCGCGCCGCCGGTCTGCGGCAGCAGCGCGGCGGTGTCGGTTTCTATCCGACGTCGGGCTCGCCGTTCGTCCACCTCGATACCGGCAGCGTCCGTCACTGGCCGCGCATGACCCAGGAGCAACTGGCCAAGGTGTTCCCGGACGGGCGCACGGTGCATTTGCCCTCCAATGGCGGTCCGATGAAGGGCTATGAGCTGGCCCGCGCCGACATCGAACGCCGCGGCAATGGCGACAATGCCGCAACCGTCAGCAAGATGCCGAACCTGTTCGCGTCGTGGTTCAAGGGCAGCAAGGCGACGACGGAAGAGGATGACGAAGGCGCCAGCGCTCCCGCCAGGAATGAGAAGCCGGGTTCGGCCAACGTAGCTTCCGCAACACCTGCCAAGTCAGCCGATCCGGTTCCGACCCCGCGCGCCAAGCCGCAGGTCGCGGCGACGCTTCAGCTGGCCTCGGCCGATGCCCAGATCGTGCCGGCGCCCAAGGCCAAGCCCGAGACAAAGCAGGTCGCGCAGGCTTCCACCGAGAACACCGAGCCGAAGCCGCAAACGCCCGCCGATATCATCAATTCCCGCGGCTTCTGGGATGACCCGCCGGCCACCGCCAGCCAGCCGACCCCCGCACAGGTCGCAGCGCTGCGCGCACGCCAGGCGCTCGCCGCCGCCACCGATCCGCAGCCGACCGCCAGCGTCTCCGAGGCGTTCAAGAGGGCGCTGGCCTATGCGCCGGCCGCCACCCCGCCCGCCGACCGCTCGAACGTCGTCACGGCCTCCATCGCGATGCCGCGCCCCACCACCCGTTCCGCGCGCAATGCCGATGCCGCCCCGACCGAGGTCAACACCGTGATCGCCAAGGGCGCGCAGGGGCAGGACACCGCGGTCGCAACCTCGGCCCGCCTTGCCGCCGCCCAGGGTAACGCGATCTGGATGCGGGTCATGATGCTGGCGCCCAGCGCAAGCAGCGCGATGTCGACGACGGTACTTGGCGATACCGAGATGACCCAGATGCGCAGCTACTTCGTCAAGCCGCAGACCGCGATCGCCATGACCTTCTCGGAAGACCCGATGATGGGCATGACCTGTGACCGCTTCACGGGATCGGCGACGGCGAAGCTTTCGACCCACGTGCTCCGCACCGCCGCACTGCGCTAGACGCGGCGCCGTCATGCCGGGCTCGCCCTCGGCAATCCAACACCCGCCTCCAACACCCGCCTATGACTCTTCCGAAGTTTGATGGATACGCGGGTCAAGCCCGCGTATGACGTCGCAAGACGCCTCAGAGCATTCCCAGCGCCTGCATGTAGGTTTCCAGGATGGTTTCCTGCTCGGCGCGCTCGTTGGCGTCCTGCTTGCGCATGCGCACGATGGTGCGGAGCGCCTTGGTGTCGTAGCCGTTGCCCTTGGCTTCCGCATAGACGTCGCGGATGTCGTCGGAGATCGTCTTCTTTTCTTCTTCCAGACGCTCGATGCGCTCGATGATGGCCTTGAGCTGGTCTTTGGCGAATCGTGTCGCAGGCTCGTCCTGGACGGCGGCGGAGGTGGCCATCGGTTACTCCTGAGTGAACTTAGGATAAGGCTTAAAGATCAAGCGCCGCACGCGTTACCGCGCGGCGCTTTTCGAGGATGACCCTCAAGATCGGGGGGCCTTGCGTCAAGGCAACATCCCGCTCATCCACAGCGCGCCCACAGGAGATGACGCCGCGTCGTCATTCCGGGGTGGTGCGTTAGCACCAGATCCGGAATCTCGAGATCCTCAGGTGCGCAATTTGCGCATCGTAGTTCGATGCTGCGCGTCCGGAATGACAGACGGATCAATGCCCGGGATGAACCTTCTTCATCGCGGCCAGTTGCTCGGCCGTGGCCGTGCCCTGGTGCTTCGCCTTCCACTCTTCGTAGGGCATGCCGTAGACCGCCTCGCGGCTCTCGTCCTTGCTGACGGCAACGCCCTTGGCGTCAGCCTCTTCCTTCATCCAGTTCGACAGGCAGTTGCGGCAGAAGCCGGCCAGATTCATCAGGTCGATGTTCTGGACGTCGGTACGGCCCTGCAAATGGCTCACCAGGCGCCGGAAAACGGCGGCTTCCAGTTCCGTTCTGGTTTTGTCGTCGATCGTCATGGCCGAGGGTCCCGTTGGTTCACCAATGATATGGGCATCAGGTGGGAATTGTCACAGATTTTGCCATATCTGCGCGCAAAAGGCGGCATCCCTGGACGGCGCTCTGGTTTCCCATGGCGCGGGAAATGCGCTTCCTGCCGTTGACAGGTCCGACCGGGTAACGCGAAATCGTCAATCATTTGATGTAGCTTCCCTGCATGACTGCAAAAGATTCCCTCCGCCTCCCCCCTGCTCGCCTGACCGCCGGCCTGCTGCCGATGCTTGCGCTGGCGGTGACCTGCGCGTGGAGCAGTCCGGCGGCGGCCGACTTCCGGCTCTGCAACAACACGTCGAGCCGGGTCGGCATCGCGCTCGGCTACAAGGACGCCGAGGGCTGGACCACCGAGGGCTGGTGGAACGTATCCTCGCGCAGTTGCGAGACGCTGCTGCGCGGAACCCTGGTCGCCCGTTTCTATTACATCTACGCGCTTGACTATGACCGCGGCGGCGAATGGTCCGGGCAGGCCTTCATGTGCTCGCGCGACAAGGAGTTCACCATCAAGGGCACCGAGAATTGCCTGGCGCGCGGTTACGACCGCACCGGCTTCTTCGAGGTCGACACCGGCGAACAGCGAGCATGGACCGTGCAACTGACCGAAGCCAACGAGCAGCCGGCGCAGCGCGTGCCGGGAATTCCGGGAACGGTGGGACCAGGCGGTCCGGGCGGCATGCCGGGCCTGGGCACACCGGGTCTTCCGCCGCCAGCCGCGGCGCCCAGGCAATGAGGCGGCTCCGTCGTATCAAGATTCTGGCAACGCTCGGCCCTGCATCGTCAGACAGCGCGATGATCCGGAAGCTGTTCGAGGCCGGTGCGGACGTGTTCCGCATCAACATGAGCCACACCCCGCACGACAAGATGCGTGAGCTGGTGCAGACCATCCGCAATGTCGAATCGAGCTATGGCCGGCCGATCGGCATCCTGGTCGATCTGCAGGGACCAAAGCTTCGGCTCGGCGCGTTCGCCGAAGGCTCCACGCAGCTCAAGAACGGGCAAAGTTTCGCGCTCGACTCCGACAAGGCGCCGGGCGACAACAGCCGCGTGCAACTGCCGCATCCGGAAATTCTCGCAGCCCTTCGCCCCGGCCATGCGCTACTGCTCGACGACGGCAAGGTGCGCCTGATCGTCGAGGAAGCCTCGCCCGAACGCGCGGTAACGCGGGTGGTGATCGGCGGCAAGATGTCGGACCGCAAGGGCGTCAGCCTGCCCGATACCGACCTGCCGGTCTCGGCGATGACG
>DAIMKE010000843.1:0-3691 GCA_036721875.1 Bradyrhizobium sp.
TTAATTATTGGATTACCCGGCCGGTCGCGTCGGAATCTGCAGTCTGATAGTGCTGAGCAAGCGTAGGTGCCCCAGCCCGCCTTAGACACCATGCCTTCGGCGACCATTGCACCCAGAAGCTTGCTGACGGCATTCGCAGTTTGACCCGAGGCGAGGCTGATCTGAAGGGGGCTCATCGGCTTGGAACTGTCGCGCAGGATGGCCATGATGCGCGCGCGTTCAGGATTCTTGACGACTGCCGGCCTGTGAGAGGGCCGCCAACGCATCGCCAGCTCATCGAACCTCAGCTCCTGCGCGCTTTCCTCGATATCTCGTCCTCGCGCTAGGAGCCGCGCACCCAAACCGCGGTCGTCGAGCACGATGAGGGTGTCGGCGGCGCCCTGGATGCCGATCGAGCCCATCATCCGGTCAAACGGGTCACCCCCCGTCTTGCGCAGGTGATGGACCAGCATGATTCCGATGTCTTTCTCCCGCGCCAACGTCTGCAGCGCGCTCAGATCGGCATAATCCCGGCCGTAGCCGCCTTGGGCACCCGTGGCCGACCGGATCTTGTGAAAGACGTCGATGACGATCAACCGGGCCTCGTCGGTTTGATCGGCCCATCGACGCAGACGCGACAGGCAATCGGCGTCGATCCGCGGGAAGGCCGTCTCAAAGTAGAGGTTGGAGGGCCAATCCACATCGTCGCCGAGCAGGTGACCCAGTCGGCTCCTGATCCGCGCTTGGCTGTCCTCCAGTGCGAGATAAAGCACGGCCCCTTTCGGACAGTGGTTCCTCTGATCGTCGAGGCAGGACACGCCGCGAGAGACAGACGACGCGATATCGAGAGCCAGCCAACTCTTCTTGGCCTTCGGTGCACCCGCCAGGATCGTCAGCCCAGTGGGAATCAATCCCTCGACGATGAACTTGACTGGGGCGAACTGGCGCTCCTTCAGCTCTCTCGCGGTGATCGGCCCTTCCCCTGACGTCGATGCCGAGATCATCATCCATGCTAGCTCCCGTTGACCCGGGAGAACTACCAGACAGCTGTAAAAGCCAAGATCCGCGTTTCCGTAAAATTTGAGGGTATTAGCCGCGCTTGTTGTTCAACCGTTGCTCTCGCCGGCGAGGACTACGCTCCTGCGGAGCCTGACTCCCCAGTGGCTTCACCATGGCGTAATATCGATATCAGTGATTCGGGTGAGTGTTGCGTCATGGGTGTACTGGACTTCTGGGGAACCATCCCGCGGCTGGTGCCGCAGTTTGTGCGACGACAGGGTCAACCCCTGCATTTCGTCGCAGTTCACTTCCGTCCGTCACAACGAGCCGGACTTGGCCCTTATGACGGCATCGGCCCGGGCAACAAGCCGCGCACCGAACTCGAAGCCGAACTCGATCACGTTCAGGCGTGCTTGGTTGCGGATCTCGAATGCATCGTGAAAGCCCTTGGTGCCGTTGAGGCGCGCCGCCAAACCAACCAGAGGCGCAAATCTCGCCCAAAAACGCTTGACGATGCGCTGAAGTCAGCCCCGCCAGGTCCGTCGTCCATCGAGACGCTGTTGCGAAACGGGCGCCGGTACATCCAAGAGCGCGAAACGCGGTGCGAACCTGCGTACAGAGGATATCTGACGCCAGCAAAGGTCGCACGGCTCGCGGCAATCGGCGACGCCGAGACCCTCAATGGACTGATCGACGCCCATGTGAAGGCGTTCACCCTCGTAGCGCGGGCACGGTTGGCCGCTCAGACTACGGCAAAGGGTTTCCGCGCCACGCTGATCGAGGTCTTCAAGGGAAAGCGTCGCAACGACGATACCATCTCCCGCGATATGCTCGACGGCTTGAGCGAGTTGTCCATTATGGAGATGACCTGCCTATCATTGGTCAGCGGCGTAAACGCATCACGGATCTGGCAGTGTTATCATGGGGCTCCATACACGATCGACTATTATCGCCTGTTCGAACTGGCCGTATTTGCTGGTCGCCTGTCTCGCGGAGAGCCAGCCCCCATCACCTGGGATCTCGCCCGTTATTTCCAGCTGCATCTCGAAAACCCCAATATAAACCGTTCATGGCGCGTGCTGCTGTACCCAAATACGGTACAGGTTCACTATGCGCTCGAATGGATTCGCGGCCGCATCGAGGATATCTGCGGCATCGACGAATTGAATTCCATGCTTGAGCGGTGCAGTACGCTGAAGCAGAATACAACACTGCGATTGAATCCTCTTACGGTGTGATCAATTGTTGTTTGATTGCGGAGCAACCTTGACGAAGATCTTCTCGGAACGCGGCGCGTAGGCGAAGCCCGCAGCCTATACACTCAAAGAAGACGGCTGGGGTGCCTGCCAATGGGTCACGCCGTTTCATGGAAGCAGTGGCTCGTACCAACTGCGATCGAATGGACGCCGCGGTGCACCGCAGCGTGCCACTGATCAACTTCGAGCCGCACTTGTGAAGCTGGGCATTCAATATCGACGGCCATATTGCGCGGCTTTGGACGCTGTCTTTGCAGGGTGCAGCATCGTCCCCGGCCGTAAGAGTGTGAAGCTATGCGGTATCCAACACGCTCTTGCGGTAGCGAGCCAGCGTGATGTGCACTGCCCAAAGCGCCCGCCCTGTCCGGTTTTCCGGGAACGCGCCGCGATGACCCCGCAGGCAAACCGGCGCAGCGACTTCGCCAGCCCGCCGAGCGGTGTCGTTCTCTGCTGACTCGGCTGAGTGATCCTAAGGCCGCGGCAGCAGGTCCGAAACGGTCCCAATTAGATTCATATCCCTGCGCCGGCTCGACCGGCACGACGCTCCCGACGTCTCGACGATCGGTTGGACCCCCATCCGAACTGGCGCGACGTTAGGGCGCCTAAGCGAACGCATGATGAGGCGCTCACGTCGCTTCGTCGCACTCGATCAACCTTTGGATCGCTGGCGTCGCGCTTGTCTCGACGGAAAGCGAATTCGACCAGATCTAAACAATCGACCCGTGCGAGGCTCACCCAAGATACGACTTCCGACAAAGGAATTCAGAAATGCTGAATAAAGATGGCAAGCGTTGGCACCAGTCCATACTGGGGTGGGAGCGAGATATGGTTGCTCTTGACTGGTATGGAAGAGCCATCGACAGCGATGACGCGATAAAGCTCTCCAAAGCAATGATGGAGGCCCTCTGGATGTTCCTGCTGCGCGCGCAGGGCCTCAAGGAACGCATGATCCCGAACGACTTCCTGTACTCCTACATGGCCTATGACCTGGGCCTCGACGATGCCCCGGGCTACCGACTGATCATTGACCCGATTATCGTCTCGACCGCCGCCAAAGGTAACAGGCGGAAGAGCTTCGATACGCTGCCGATTGAGGAATTCATGGCTTTGATCGAGCAGCTCGCATGGTCCGACGAAACCGTCCGACGTCATGTTCTGGAAAAGGGTCCCGTCGAGATCCGAGCCGCGTGGCGGACATACGACGATAAGGGCATCTGGCTCGATTTCTGGATGGCAGATCGCGATAGCCGCATCATGCTCGGCGTCTCCGAGCGGACCGCGACGACCCTGCTGCTGATGCTGGCTCACTGCTGCGGCCTCTTTCGAAAGAGTACGCAGGTGGAGAAGGTGAAACTCCTTCTGGAGCGGCCCCATTCCGCGACGCTCATGGCAACATTTCCCCAGCGCCACGGACCGGACAAACCGCAGCTCCTGCTGGATTACTGTGACAGAATGGG
>DAIMKE010000844.1:0-3687 GCA_036721875.1 Bradyrhizobium sp.
CATCCGAGACGCGCTTGGCGGTGCGTTCGTCGTTGGTGGCGAAGGCGACGCGGACATGGCAATTGTCCAACACCGAATTGTTGGCGCCGTAGGCCTTCTCGATCTGGTTGAGCGATTGGGCGATCAAGAAGCTCTTGATGCCGTAACCGGCCATGAAGGCGAGCGCGGACTCGAAAAAATCCAGCCGCCCGAGCGCCGGAAACTCATCAAGCATCAGCAGCAGACGATGCCGGCGATCTCTGTCGTTCAATTCCTCGGTGAGCCGACGCCCGATCTGGTTGAGGATCAACCGGATCAGCGGCTTGGTGCGGTTGATGTCGGAGGGCGGAACCACGAGGTAGAGGCTGACCGGCGTCGCTTGCGCGATCAGATCGGCGATGCGCCAGTCGCAACGGTCGGTTACCTTGGCCACCACGGGATCGCGGTAAAGACCGAGAAAGGACATGGCGGTGGAGAGAACGCCCGAGCGTTCGTTGTCCGACTTGTTGAGGAGCTCACGGGCGGCGGAGGCGACGACGGGGTGAACGCCACTTTCTCCGAGGTGCGGCGTCGACATCATGGCGCGCAACGTCGCCTCGACTGGGCGCTTCGGATCGGAAAGGAAGTTGGCGACGCCGGCGAGCGTCTTGTCCGGCTCGGCATAGAGGACATGCAGGATCGCGCCGACGAGAAGGCTGTGGCTGGTCTTCTCCCAATGATTGCGGCGATCGAGCGCCCCTTCCGGATCGACCAGGATGTCGGTGATGTTCTGGACGTCGCGCACTTCCTTGTCGCCGCGCCGCACCTCCAGCAACGGATTGTACGCGGCAGAGAGGACATCGGTCGGATCGAATTTGAGGACGCGACCGAATCGAGACCGAAAACCAGCCGTCAGCGTCCAATTCTCTCCCTTGATGTCGTGAACGATGCAGCTTCCGGGCCAGGTCAGCAGCGTCGGGACCACCAGGCCGACGCCTTTACCCGATCTTGTCGGTGCAAAGCACAGAACGTGCTCCGGTCCGTCATGGCGCAGATAGTGCTGGGCATGGCAGCCGAGGATGACACCGTCCGGGCCGAGCAATCCGGCCGCACGAATTTCCTCGCTGGTAGCCCAGCGCGCCGAACCGTAGGTCTCGACGTTCTTTGCCTCGCGCGCCCGCAGGATCGACAAGGTGATGGCGACCGCGATGGCGATGAATCCGCCGGACGCCGCGATAAGGGCGCCTTCGACGAATACCGAAGGCGCATAGGCATCGTAAGCATACCACCACCAAAAGAACGCCGGCGGGTAGTAGACCGGTACGCCCAACGCCAGTTCGAACCAGGGCTGCCCGAGCTGCGGCTGAAAACCGAGACGCCAGGCCGTCCATTGCGTTGCGGTCCAGGTCGTCGCCAGCACAACGGCCAGGACGAGGGTGATCTGACCCCAGAGAATACGGTTTCCCGACATGAACGCTCCGATCATTTGGCGATGCGGAGCCGATCAGAGAATAATCTGCCTGCCCAAAGGCAATCCAAAACCACCGGGATCGTGCCGCCGGATAGCGTGGCGCGGAAATCGGCGGGGATCTGGAGTTTTCGCGATCAGGATCGGGAGCGACGCGCTCGTTCGACGGATTGCTCCAGCAGGCGACGGTAACCGCGCTTTGTCATCCATTGCGCGCGAGCCAGGTGACTGTCGAAGCAGCGCCGCGTTCGTAGTTCCTCGCGATCGGGGTCGCGATGCAGGACGATGCGGGCTACCTCGGTCCAGTCAGCGCCGTCCCTCTCGGCGTCGAGCAGGCGCAGATAGGTCACGAAATGCGCCTCGTCATAAACGGTGATGTCGGGACCATCAGGCGCTTGGTCGTCGACATCAGGATCAAGTTCAGGCTTCACGCGCACGGCGCACCTTCCTCTCTCCGGCATTCGGAATAATCCCGAAATGGGATAATCCCAACTCGGGATTACCGGAACGGCTCCTCTTCTTCAATGGGGTCTCGTTCCGAATGCAGAAATCCTTGCGCACGCCACGACAGCAGCTTCTGCAATCCCTGCTCGCGGACGCCCGCAAGGCGAAAGGGATGACTCAGGCCGACGTGGCAAAGGCGTTGCGCAAGCCACAATCCTTCGTCGCAAAATATGAAAACGGAGAGCGACGAATCGACGTTATCGAGTTTGTCGATATTGCCGCCGCACTGGGAGTTATTCCCGGAGACATATTAGCGCAGATCGAGTCTACCGGCCATTTCGCCAAGCGAACGGCTCACCGGTCACGCAAAACATAGCTTTCGGCCCTCGACGACATCAACCATCCCCGCATTGCAAGGACGCGGCTGGAGCACCACTCGCCCTGCCCGCAAGATCACGGAAGATTGCGGAAGCGCTGGGGTTCGAGCCGGGCGATCTCCTGCGGTGATCCTCCCGAAAAGGCTGAGCCCCTGCATCAAGGACCGATCAAGGCCCTGATATCCTTCAGCAGCACGAACAGGTGCATGGGATCGCTGGGCGATGCGATGAAATCGAAGCGTTCGTAGAAGGCCCGCGCCTCATCATCCTTGGCGTGGACGGCGAAGGCCCGAAGGCCGGCGATCTCGGCCGCCGCGAGCGTTCGGACAAGCGCATCCTTCAAAAGACTAGACCCGATCCGTTTTCCGGCCCAAGCGCTGGCGACCGCGAGGCGCGCGAGGATCATCAGGGGAATCGGATGCCGAGCGACGCCCTTGCGCAGCCGCTCCGGTGCATCCTCGTAAGTTACGTCCCCGAACGCCAACGTGTAGAAGCCGACAACCTCGTCCTCCGAGAGAGCGAGATAAGTCTGCGAGCTGTTGGAAAGCTGGCTTTGCAGGGCGAAGCGGATCAGGAAGCGGTTCAACGGTTCCTTGCCGCAATCGAACCCCTCGACGCGATGATCGCGCCGCAGCTTCTCGATGCGGAACGTCATCTATTCGGTCGACGTCTGCTCGAACACGTTCGGTTCGGTCAACAGCCGCTGCAGCCGCGGCAGCGGCCGGGCCGGTGCATCGAGCGCCGCCAGAAACGCCTTCCAGCGCGCAGCGTCGAGCCCGAAATGTTGACGATCGGGCAGCGCCTCCTGAGCGCGGTCGAGCGCGCTCTCCAGCACGAATTCGCTGACCGAGCGCCGCGAGGCCTGCGCGGCGGCGTTCAGCACCCGCTTCGCCTCCGGCGTCAGGCGCAAATCGAGTTTCTCGGATCTGGTCGCATTGGCCATGATGACTTCTTCTCCTGGCTCGATATCTAGCACGTCCGGCCTCCTTTGTCATGACATTGTCTGGCGCCCATGGAATTAAAGTCCCAGCCCCAATTTCCGTCCGAACTGCCAGGATACCGATCCACCCTGGACGACGCCCATTACCTCGCGGCCGATCCGGCTTTCGATCACGGGCCGCCAGGGCACCAGCGTAAATTCGTTGATGTTCTCGACCAGCGCGAACTTGCCGCTCGATAGCTGGACGGTCTCTTTGAAGACGCCCTGCACCGTCTCGCCCTCGCCGGTGGGGCGAAACGGCAGCGACCGCGAAGCAGCGAGAGCGGCACCTACGCGGGCGACATCGCGTTGTTCAAGCGTGGCGAGCAGATTGCGGCGGTAGAAGATGCGGCCATCGGCATGGCGGATGGCGTCGCCCTGCCCGATCAGATGCTCGCGGCGGCGATCCATGGCCTGCTGTACCTCCTGCCCGAAGCCGGCCGCAACGAGATCGGCGGGAC
>DAIMKE010000845.1:0-3686 GCA_036721875.1 Bradyrhizobium sp.
TGCTTTGAGCTTCTCGATCTGAAGCGTCGTCAGCTTGATCGCGTTGCGGGCGGCGTCGAGTTCGTCGCGCGTTGCGTTATGTGCCTTGCGCTCCTGCGCCAAGGCCTGTTCCGAAGCGGCAAGCCGCTCCTTCATTGCCGCTGCAAAGGCCCGAAGTTCGTCCGGATCGGAGGGCAGATCGAGGTCGGTGGGAGACACGAATAGCGGATAACATGACGGGCGAGCTTGACCAAGCCGAGCCAGCAAAAACAGGGGCCGAGTCGCTAGATATGCACAGGCCGTTTGGGCGGCTTCGGTGCCACGGTTCGCCGCCAGTCCATCGCCTCCAGAAGCAGCGAAAACTGCGCAGGCGTCAGCACCACACCGCCATCGATCAGCGGCGGCCAGACGAAGCGATGACGCTCGAGCCGCTTGGCGAAAAGACACAGGCCCGTGCCGTCCCAGACAAGCGCCTTGAGATAGTTGCCGCGCTTGCTGCGGAACAGGAAGACATGCCCGCTGTAGGGATCGAGCCGGAACACCTCAGCGGCAAGCACGCCCAGCCCTGCAAAGCCCTTGCGCATGTCGACCGGCTTGCTGGCGAGATAGACCTTGGTGCCCGGCGGCAGGCTCAGCATGGCACGGCCTGCAAGGCACGCAGAACCCGGGCGAGCGCCTTCTCGTTGACGAAGCTGTCGACGGTCAGGCGCGCGCCGTTGGCGAGCTCGATGGCAATCGTGCCTGCTCGTGGCGGCTCGGTCGGCGGAGAAGCCGCTACACCGGCCACCAAAGGGCCGACCGACGGCTCTGGCCCCTCAGGGATGATCGCGGGAGCCGAAGTGTCCGCTGTGGCCTCGACGAACTGGCCGCATGGGATAAACTCCAGCGCCTTCCTTGCAATCGCTTCAGCCTCGCACCGGTTGGCACGCCAGTTGTAGATTAAACTCTTGGCGATGCCATGCCTGCGCGCGACCGACGTGACCGTGACATCGGGCCGCAAGCTCTCCGCGACGATCGCGGCCTTCTCCGCATCAGAATAGCGCCGCCGCCGCTCCGTCCGCACGATCACGCCACCACCGTCGATCACAAGACCTCCTTCTGGAGTCCAGAAAGAGCTCCCTTCAGGAACCGTCCTTCATTGCTCAGCGGCAACCCCGCAACTCGTGGTTGGCCGGACGCTTACATGGCAACCTCCTTGATCAAGGCTAAGGGGGCAACGCTTGACGTCGCCCCCACAACCATGAGATCAGAACTTGTAGGAAACACCGACCAGCGCCTGATGTCGTTCGCTATTGCGGCCATCGGAACCGAAGTCGCTGTAGCGATATTCAACCCGGGCCCGGATATTGGGCGAGATCGCATATTCTGAGCCTCCGCCGACCAGCCAGCCATCGCGATTGTCACTGCGAGTTGCCACACCGCCAGCCTGCTCGATCTCCGTCCGCACGCGGCTGTTGGCATAGCCGCCACGGGCATAAATGAGCACATCATCTGTTACGAGATAGCCTGCCCGACCTGTCAGATCGAAGCTGTAGCGTTCATCAAGCGTGATTTGATTGCCAGCAGATCGACCCGCGCTGCTGTCATCCAAGGCGATGCTGAAGCCCGCTTCGGCGCCAAGAACCACACGGTCTACAACTTTGTGATCATAGCCCGCAAAAGCGCCGATCACGACCGAATCGCGGGCTGCTTCGCCATCAAGGGGTTGCCCCCCTTCCGTGCGCCCGGCCGCTTCGGCCCGGTTCCAGCCAGCGCTCGCCCCGATGAACGGGCCCTCGAATGGCTGAGCATCCTGCGCAAAGGCGGGAGTGGCGGTTGCCGCAAGCGCAATGGCTGCGAGAATTGCATGCTTCATGATTGTTTTCCTTATTCTCAGTAGGGGAGGAGAACATGTTATGAGGTGAGTCTTGTCTTAGGGTGCCCTGGCCGCTGCGAGGCTGTCGGCCGCAGCCCACAGCGACAAAGCAAAGAGGCCGATGTCCTTGAGCAGAAACTGGCCGGGCAGCACCGAAATGCCGAGTCCGCCGACGCTTGGCTCAAACACGCCGGGCGTCGTCAGAAAGAAGCTCGATGTCAGGACAAAGGTTGCCGCCGCCGCCAGTGCTCCGTAATGCGCGAGCCGCGGAGCCACGAACCGAGCCGAGATAAGCAACCCGATGACGACCTCGATGCCGCCGATGATGTTAGAGATGCCCTGGCCAGAGAAGATCCCGAGCAGGAACGAAATGAAAGGGCTGTTGGCGATCAGCCCATTGATGGCCTCGGCTTCGTAGGCGGTGAACTTCATCGCCCCAAACCAGACGAAGATGACCGGCAGGGATAGGTAGACTGCCGTGCGTGCAGCATTTTCAAGCGCGCCCGAATTGATCGGCGCAGCGCCCTCTTGGGTAATTGTTGTCATGACGAACTTCCTTGTGTCAGCTGTGGCCAAGGGCCTCAGGCTGCGGTGGCCACGACCGGAAAATCGATGTCGGTCTGGGCAATGTGGTTGATGTAATTGGTGAAAATATTGGCGACGACATTGGCTGTCACTTCGATGATATCGCCATCGTCAAGGCCAGCAGCTCGCGCGTCGGCAAGATCGGCATCAGTTAGATGGCCCTTCTCTGCAACGATCCGCGAGGCAAGCGCCAGAATGGCCGCAAGGCGCGGGTTGCCCGATGTCCCGTTGAGGTTGGCAAGAATTTCTTCCTGGCCGACCTTCATCGAAGCCGAAATGGCGCTGTGGGCCGAGGCGCAGTAGTCGCAGCGATTGGCCTTTGCGACCGTCAGCGCGATTGCTTCGCGGGTCTTGGCATCGAACGTGCCTTTGCCGAGCGCGTCACCGAGGCCAAGCAGCGCGGAAAGCACGGCCGGGCGCTGCGCGGTCGTGCGGTACAGATTGGGAACCATGCCGACTTTGCCCTTGATTGCGGCAAACAGCGCTGCTGCTTCGGGCGAGGCATTGGTGTCGAGAACGGGATTGATACGGGTCATTGTGCATCTCCTAGTAAGTTACCATATGGTAACAATTAGATCAAAAGAGAGGCGCAAGAAGTCTGGGTATGGCCTCTTGCGCCGTCTCGAGAATCGCTCTATATGTTACGGACCAATCAGTCAACGAAAAAGTTCGCGCTATGGGCAGACCCAAAAATTTCGACCCCGAAACAGCGATTGCCGCCGTTAAGGAACTGTTCTGGCTTCAGGGCTACGAGGGCACCTCGTTGCACGATATCGAACTTGCGACCGGCCTCGCCAAGCAAAGCCTCTATCGTGAATTCGGCGACAAGCGCGGGATCTATCTGGCGGCTCTGCGACACTACGAGCAGCACGAGGCCGCCGAGGCCGCTCGCGTCCTTGCCCAGCATGATAACCCGCGCGACGCATTTGCGGCGCTGTTTGCGATTGTCATCGCAGAGGCTGAGTCAAGTCATCGGCGCGGCTGCTTCCTGTGTAACGCCGGAGCTGACCGCACCATGATTGATCCTGCGATAGGGACTGCCGTGTCGGACGCAATGGAACGCCTCGCCTTTACCTTTGCCCGAAAGCTTGACGACGCGGACCCCTTACTCGGACGCGCCCGCGCCTTGGTCGCATTCTACGTGGGGCTTCGGATCTCGGTTCGTGCCGGGTGTGCTTTCGATCCTCTCGTCGCCACGGTTCGGCACGGCATCGGCGTCTTTTTTCACGACCACAAATAAGCGCGCGATTGCGAGCCCCGCATGTAA
>DAIMKE010000846.1:0-3685 GCA_036721875.1 Bradyrhizobium sp.
GTTGATGTGCATGCCGACGTCGCGCAGATAGGCATGGATGATGTAATAGCTCGTCAGCACATAGGTGACGTCGCCCGGCGTGGCGCGGCCCGCGATCCACAGCAGGACGGCGCCGCCGATCACCGACGCACGAAAGCACAACAGCACCGCGAGTTGCGCCGTCGAGGTGTAGTTGTAGCGCAGCCAGGTCCGCCGCACGCGCGTGCGCCACCGGCTGATGACGCCGGCCAGCCGCGCGTCCTCGCGTGCTTCCGCGCCGAAGGATTTCACCACCGCGTTGCAGGTCAGCGCATCCGCCAGCGTGCCGCCGACTTTCGTGTCCCACGCGTTGGAGACGCGCGCGGCCGGCGCGATGTAGTTCATCGAGAACGCCAGCGTCATCGACACGTAGATCACGGTGCCCACCGCGATGACCGCACCGAGCACGGGCCAGTGCAGGCCGAGCAGGATCATCGAGCCCAGCAGCACCAGGAGCGACGGCGCCAGCGCCATCAGGATGGTGTCATTGAGCAGGTCGATCGCCCACATCCCGCGCGTGACCTTGCGCACGGTCGAGCCCGCAAAACTGTTGGCGTGCCAGTCGGTCGAGAGGCGCTGCACGCGCACGAAGGCGTCGCGCGACACGTCGGACATGATCTTCAGCGTGAACGGCACGATCGCCTGCAGGCCGGCCAGGCGCAGGATCATCGACAGCAGCCCCAGCGCCACGATGGCGCCGAACGCCGTGAATGCCGCCTGGCGCGCCGCCGGATCTGACGGCCCCGATGTCAGCGCATCGACCAGACGGCCGGAAAAGATCGGCATGAACAGGTCGGCTGCGGTCGCGCCCAGCAGGCCGCCGGTGACGATGGCGGCCCGGCCGGGCTGCTGCAGCCAGTGTCGGAACACGAACGGAATCACCACGCGTATCGCCGCAGGTCGTTTGTCCTTGAGAGAGGTCATGGCGTCATCCGGCTGCGCTTCCGCGCCAACGCCGGCTCCATTTGGTTGACGCACGGACGGCATTGGGCCGAAACGCAGGCGTCGTTGAAAAAATAACGTTAAGTCGTTGGGAAGTTTGGAGATCGGGGATTCAGTCCCGATCAGGCCGGCGGGGTTCGCGCTCAGCGACGCGATCGAAATACCAGCACGAGCATCGGACGCGAGGGCGCGATCTGCGAATACATCGAAATCATGCAAATCTCCCCGGTTCGAGCGACAATGCGCCGCTTATAGATGCATCGTCGGTGATTTGCAACATGACAAGGGCGTGATGTGCGCACTTCCCGCATATCGCTTCGCTCATGCGGGCTACGACAGCGCTTCGACCCGCAGCCCGCATGAGCAACGCGACATGCGGGACAGCCCCAACCAGTCACCAGCGCTCTCCGAATTCCCCACCACCGTGGCCCGCATCTCCGGCCCAGTCATCGGGCAGTATCCCGTCCGTCACGTAGCGGTGAAATGACGAATACGGCCAGTCGCGCACGCGGTTTACAAGTGCATGCTTGACCGGATTGAAATGGATATAGTCAACATGCCGCGCGAAATCGTCATCGTCGCGGATGGTATGCTCCCAGAACCGCCTTTGCCAAAGCTCCAGATGGCCGTTTGGCCTGCGTCGCATCGCCGTTGAAGCATCAATCAACGCGCTACTGAAGTGCCCCTTGATACGTCGCCAGCGTCCGGAAAAATCTGAATCTCCTGGCGGGAGCGTCAAAATTGCGTGCAGATGATCGGGGAGAACCACAATCGCATCGATGACAAATGGGCGTTCTCGGCGAGCGCGCGCAACGCATTGCGAAGAAGATCGATGCGATCCGTAAGGATTTTGGAACTTCGGTCAGCAAGCGTGACGGTGAAGAAATACGTGCCACCGGGAACGAAGTTGCGCCGATAATTGACCATATCGAACTCGCCCTGCCCGCTTCCCGCATATCGCTTCGCTCATGCGGGCTACGATTACTACCCTCAATGCGCATCGCCGCCGGCTGCCAATGCGGAGGGTTTCTTCAGCGTCAGCACCAGCACGCTGAGGGCGAGATAGAACACCGTGAGCATGAAGAAGGCGTCGCCATAGCTCATCACCACGGCCTGGCGGTGCACGATCTGCGACAATTGCTTCAGCGCCATCAGCGCGGCGTCGCCCATGCCCTGCATGCGCTCCGTGAACATCTTGAGCGTCTCGACCGCGGTGGCGTTGCCCCAGGTGACATTGTCGTGCAGGCGCGAGATGTGCAGGTCGGTGCGCTGGTTCAGCACCTGGTTGATGACCGCGAGCCCGACCGCGCCGCCGAGATTGCGCGTCAGGTTGAACAGCCCCGACGCGTTCTTCACCCGCTCCGGCGCCAGCGTGCCGAGCGCGATGGTGTTGGTCGGCACCATCGCCATCATCATGCCGACGCCGCGCAGGATCTGCGGCACCAGCAATTCGAAGAAATCATAGTCCTTGGTGATCCAGGTCATCTGGTAGGTGCCGAGCGCGAACAGCACGAGTCCGATCGCGATGAGATAGCGCATGTCGTACTTCACCATCAGCCGCCCCACGATCGGTGCGGTGAGGAACATCGCGATGCCGGAGACGAACATGGTCTCGCCGATCATCAGCGGGCTGTAGCCGCGTACTTCGGCGAGGTAGCGCGGATACATATAGGTGAGGCCGTAAAGGCCGATGCCGACACAGAACGAGATCAGGCAGCCGACACCGAAATTGCGGTCGCCGAAGGTCCTGATGTCGACGATCGGCTCCTTGACGCTGAGCACGCGCCAGAAAAAGGCGAGCGCCGAGACCGCACAGATCGCCGCGCACACCGCCACGGAGGTGTCTTCGAACCATTGCGACTGCGGCCCCTCCTCCAGCACGTATTGGAGCGTGCCGAGAAAGCCCGCCATGAACGACAGGCCCCACCAGTCGAAATGTTCGAGCAGCGCGAAGTTCGGCTGGTCGAAATCGACCAGCGCCAGCACGCCGATGGTGATGCCGATACCGGGCACGATGTTGATGAAGAACAGCCAGTGCCACGACATCAGGTCGGTGATGTAGCCGCCGATGGTCGGCCCGATGGTCGGCGCCAGCGTCGCGACCAGCCCGATGATGGGACCGACGATGTAGAATTTCGAACGCGGAAACACCGTATAGGCGGAGGCGAACACGGTCGGGATCATGCCGGCGCCGAGAAATCCCTGGATCGAACGCCACAGGATCATCTGCTCGATGGTCGAGGCCAGGCCGCAGAACAGGCTGGCGACGGTGAAGCCGGAAGCGGAAATCGCAAACAGCAATCGCGTGCCGAAAGCGCGCGACAGGAATCCGGAGAGAGGAATAGCGATCACCTCGGCGATCAAATACGACGTCTGCACCCACGAGACTTCGCTGGAACTGGCGGAAAGGCCGGCCTGAATCTGCTGCAGTGACGCCGAGACGACCTGGATGTCCAGGATCGACATGAACATCCCGAACACCATGATGAGAAACGCAAACAGCCGGCGCGGCGGGATGCGCTCATCGGCCGCGGCGTTCATCATCGAGGGCGAGGCGGTGGTGGCGTCAGCCATGATCTGCTAGGCCCGCTGGCGCAAGGTACTACTGCGGTTGAACCATTCCCGGCGCGTCGAGGTCGGCCTCGCTGTCGGCATCGGCCGCGCCCTCGCGGGTGTCGACGGTGGCATAGACCGACATGCCGGCGCGGAGCAGGTTCTGCTTCGC
>DAIMKE010000847.1:0-3680 GCA_036721875.1 Bradyrhizobium sp.
CTGAAGACCTGGCCGCAGAACGGTCCGCCGCGCGATCCCGCGGCGTGGCTGATCATGGTCGGCCGCAACGTCGCGATCGACGATATCCGGCGCGGCAAGAAGCAGCAGCCGTTGCCGGAGGAAGATGCGATCTCCGATCTCGACGATGCCGAGGATCGGCTCGCCGAGCGGCTGGATGGCTCGCATTATCGCGACGACATCCTTCGACTGCTGTTCATCTGCTGCCATCCCGACCTGCCTGCGACGCAGCAGATCGCGCTCGCGCTTCGCATCGTCTCCGGGTTGACGATCAAGCAGATCGCGCGCGCGTTCCTGGTTTCGGAGGCCGCGATGGAGCAGCGCATCACGCGCGCCAAGGCGCGGGTCGCCGATGCCGACGTGCCGTTCGAGACGCCGGGCGCAATGGAGCGCTCCGAGCGCCTCTCGGCGGTCGCCGCGATGATCTATCTGATCTTCAACGAGGGCTATTCGGCCAGCGGCGATACCGCCGGGATTCGCGCGCCGCTTTGCGAAGAGGCCATCCGGCTGGCGCGGCTGTTGCTGCGACTGTTCCAGAGCGAGCCGGAGATCATGGGGCTGACGGCGCTATTGATGCTGCAGCATGCGCGGAGTGCGGCGCGCTTCGACCCGGCCGGCGCTGTGATCCTGCTCGATGATCAGGATCGTACGCAGTGGAACAAGTCGATGATTGCTGAAGGCCTGGCGCTGATCGACAAGGCGATGCGCCATCGCCGCAGCGGTCCCTACCAGGTGCAGGCCGCGATCGCGGCGCTGCATGCCCGTGCCGAAAAGCCCGAAGATACCGACTGGACCCAGATCGACCTGCTCTATGGCGCGCTCGAGATCATGCAGCCGTCACCAGTGGTGACGTTGAACCGCGCGGTCGCGGTATCCAAGGTGCGGGGACCCGCGGCGGCGCTCGACATGATCGAGCCCATAGCGGCGCGGCTGTCGAACTATTTTCACTATTTCGGCGTGCGCGGCGCGTTCCTGATGCAACTCGGCCGCAACGACGAGGCCCGCACCGCCTTCGATCGGGCCATCGCACTCGCCAATACGTCTGCCGAAGCCGCCCACATCCGCATGCACCTCGACCGCCTGCAGCGCGACAGCCAGCCGCGCGGCAAGAAGGTAGCGGAGTAATTCTTCCTTATGGGAGGTGGATGGGAACGAGTTCGACCTCGTTCTTATTCAGTTGATTTTGCATCAGTTTTTGTCACTGACGCCATTACGTCCATATTAATGAATTTAAGGTACAAGTTGAAATGTTGAAGGTTCGATTTGCAACGGGTCTACGCAAGGACTGTTAATCCCTGCGACTGTGGTTATCGGATTACCAATTTGGCGTTCGACGCCGCATCTGATTGACGATTTCCAAGCGAGACGACCGCCCGGTTGGCTGCAAATCAACGCGCTTGCGCCATCAGCCCAAGAAATAGGTTGATACCTCTTTTTGCTCGCGGATCGAGAATCGGTCTTCGACCTCGGCTTCAGCCTGTCGATGTTGCCCGTCGTAGCCCTTGCGCGAGCGAAGCGTCGTATCTTGCTGCCGTTCCTGGCAGGCCTTGATACGATGATCATTGCTGCGTTGCTGTGGCTCGACGCGCGAAAGAGTCCCGCGCTGGAACATGACGGCGAGGGCTATGGCGCGCCGCCAAATGGCTCAGCGGATCAAGATCCGGCCTGCGACAAGGCTTGCACCGCATCGGAACGCCATGATGCAGCAACATCTCGCGATGGCGCTGTACCGGACGTGGATGATGGGGCGACGCCCCTTCATGATGGCGCAGAACTCCGGCCGGCCAAGCCTTCCGGGGCCGATACCAAAGCAAGCTCGAATGCCCATCAGGGTCAAGCGACCGTCGTCAAGTCGTCCGCGTATCCGCAAACGCTTGCCGCTCCGCCTCCCGCCGATGCGATTGTCGATGCAGTGTCCGCCGGACCTGTCACGAGCATGGCGCTGCTTGACAGTGCGGTCGCCGGGTTTCTCTTGTCTGACTCCATCGGACTTACGGCGGCCATGACCGATCCGGCTTTCATGCCGCAGATCGACGCCATGGCGCCGGCGGTGCCGGCGATTACGAATATTGCTCCAGGCGGGGCGGGGGGCAATTATTGGGCATTGACCGGGACGGCTGAACCAAACAGCACTGTCGCGATATTTGAAGGGAGTACGCAACTCGCCGCGGTGACGGCATCGGCCTCAGGTTCGTGGAGCTACGTCACAACCGGATCGGTGACCAATTCCAGCATCCGCACATTCACGGCAAGTGCTTCGGACGCTGCCGGAAACACCAGCGCGTTCTTGAGGGCGTGGATCGAGGGCACCGCGGGCAACGACACGTTCGCCTTTGCTTCCCGGGCGAACCTCGTTGCGCCGGGGGAAGTCGACGGCAATGGTGGGACCGACACCATCTCGATGACCGCGCCGGTGACGTTGGGCAGCGGCGACTTCGCCAATGTCACGTCGGTCGAGACCCTGCAACTGACAGGCGCAAGCACGGTTACGCTCGGTGCGGACGCGGCAACCGCCGGCATCGTGAACATCGTCACAGGGGCGGGAACGACCGGCATCACGGACGCCAATGGCGTTGCGCTCAGCGTCGACGCGACGGCGCTGGCGGATGATTTCACGTTGACGCTGGCTGGCTCAGCCGCGCAGACGGTGACGGGGTTGCGGGGTGATCTCGCCGCGAGCGGGGTCAGTGGCGCCTTGAACGTGACGACCGTCGCGGTTGCCTCGGGACTCTCGGTTGTCGCGGGCAGCGGACCGAACACAATCACGGCGACCGCACTGACGGCTGGGCAGGCGTTGACCCTGACCGGCAGCAGCGCCGCTATGGTCGCCCTGAATGCCGGCAATTTGTCGGCCGGCGCTTACACCGGCAACCTCACGGCGACGGGCGGCGCCGGGGCCAACACCATCACGGCGGGCAGCGGCACCAATACGATCACCGGTGGCGGCGGCGCGGATATCCTGACCGGCGGCACCGGCAGCGACACCTTCAACTTCGCCTCCGCCGCCAACCTTGCCGCCGCCACCACCATCGCCGGCGGTGCAGGCAGCGACACCATTCAAATGACGACGGCGGCGACGCTGACCGACGCCGGCTTCCTGAAGGCGAGCAGCGTCGAGACGCTGAAACTGACCGGCGCCAGCACGATTACGCTGGGCGCGAATGCGGCCTCGGCCGGCATCGTGAACGTGATCACCGGCACCGGGGCGACCAGCATCACGGATTCCAACGGCATCACGCTCAATGTCGACGCGGCGGCGCTGGCCAACAACACGGCTCTCACACTCGTTGGCTCAGCGGCGGAAGTCGTGACCGGGTTGATCGGCAACATCACGGCGGGCTCGCTGACCGGCGCATTGACGGTGACGACGGGCGATGCCACCGATAACACCATCGCGATCACCACGGGTTTGGCCGCGACCTCGATCGCTGCGAGCGGCACAAGTGATGTCGTGACGGTCACCGCGACGACGCTGGCGGATAACGCGACGTTGACGCTGGCGGGGTCGGCGGCGCAGACGGTGACGGGACTGCGGGGCGACCTCGCAGCGGGCGGGGTGAGCGGCGCCCTGAACGTGACGACGGTCGCGGTTGCCTCGGGGCTGTCAATTGCGACCGGCAGCGGATCGAACACGATCACGGCGAGCGCGCTGACGGCAGGGC
>DAIMKE010000848.1:0-3678 GCA_036721875.1 Bradyrhizobium sp.
GCTGCGCATCGCGCCGGACCCGCTGCGCGATGTGCTTGCGATCGAATGCCGCCTTGAAGCTGACGATCCGGGCTTGCGCCCCTACGTCCTGCTCGCGCCGCACTTGGGCGCCACCGGCTACGGCAATCGCGCCGTCGTTGCCGAACATCGCGGACGCCGCTTTCTGTCTGCCGAACGCTCGCCATTTGCGATGGCACTTGCTGCCGTGGACGAGCGCCAGCAGGATGCCATCATGCGAGCGAGCGCGGGATATGTCGGCGCCAGTGACGGGTGGCAGGATTTTGCCCGTAATGGAAGCATGACGTGGGATCACCCGGCCGCGGGCCCGGGAAACGTGGCCCTTCTGGCTGAGCTGCCGCGGTTCAGCGTGCTGGCGCTGGGGTTTGCGAGCAGTCAGGGTGCGGCGGCAACCCTGGCGGTGTCATCGCTGATGCAGCCGTTCGATCGCGTGCTGGAAGCGCAGATCTCGGATTGGAGCGCCTGGCACCGCAGCTGCGGCGAATGTTGCGCCCGGCCGGTCGATGTGCCGGAGTCCTTGCAGGAACAATTCGTCACATCCACCACAGTTCTGCGCACCCACCTGGACAAGACCTATCCAGGCGCGATGGTGGCCAGTCTCAGCGTGCCCTGGGGCGATAGCGGTAACGAGCGGGGCGGCTATCATCTGGTATGGCCCCGCGATCTCGTCGAATGCGCCACCGCGCTTCTTGCCTTCGGAGGGGCAGCGGAAGCCCGGAACACCCTGCGCTACCTGATTGCGACGCAAAATGTCGAGGGGCACTGGCAGCAAAATCAGTGGCTGGGCGGCGAACCCTATTGGCACGGCGTCCAGCTCGACGAGGCGGCCTACCCGGTTCTGCTGGCCGCTCTCCTGGCCGACCGTGACGCGCTTGGCGGGATCGAGCCACAGGACATGATCCGTCGCGCGCTCGGGTACATCGCCCGGCTCGGTCCGTCGACCGACCAGGACCGCTGGGAGGAAAACGGTGGACTGAACGCCTTCACGCTGGCGACGTGCATCGCCGCGCTGGTCGCAGGCGGATCGCTGCTGGAGGAGACGGCGCGCCATTGGGCCACGACGCTGGCGGACTTCTGGAATGCCCGCTTGGATCGCTGGATGGCTGCTTACGGCACCGAGATGGCTAAAACGTGCGGGGTTGCCGGATACTATGTCCGCACTTCGCCTGCCTCGGTCATCTCCGAGGATCGCGGCGCGCTCGACGAAATCGTGCCAATCCGCAACCGCAAGCGATGGGGTGAGAATGCGGGCGAGCGAACAAATCAGCACCGATTTCCTGCGCCTGGTCCGCTTTGGCCTTCGGAACCCTGCCGATCCGCTCGTTCTCGATACGCTCAAGCTTGTCGACCGGCTTCTCAAGGTAGAAACACCGTCGGGCGCGGTCTGGCATCGTTACAATGGCGATGGCTATGGCGAGTACGACGACGGGCGACCCTATGATGGCGCCGGCAAAGGCCGGCCCTGGCCGCTGTTGGCCGGCGAGCGCGGCCATTATGCAGTGAGCGCGGGCGAAGATCCTTTGCCGATGCTTGCAACGATCGCGGCTTCGGCAAGCCCGGGCGGCATGATCCCCGAACAGGTCTGGGATGCTTCGCCAATTCCGGAACGCCGACTGTACCCCGGGCGGCCCACCGGATCGGCCATGCCGCTTGCCTGGGCACACGCCGAGTTCATCAAGCTTGCCGTGTCGCGCAACCACGGCTGTCCGGTCGACCGACCGGAAGCGGTCTGGAAACGTTATGCGGGCGAGAAAAAACCCTCTACCTTCGCGTTTTGGTGGCCCCACGCCCAAATCCGGTCGATCGATGCGGGTTGCCGTCTGGCCGTCGCGCTGCCCCGGGCCGGAGTCGTGCATTGGGGGTTCGACGGCTGGCACGACGTCAAGGACGCCGAAGCACTGGATACAGGCTTGGGCTTCTGGGTGGCCGAACTTGACAGTGTCTCCTTGAAGGAGGGGCAGAGCATCGATTTTACCATTCGTTGGCAGGAGGATGGCTGGACGGGCGCCGATTACCGCATTGAGATCACAGGTGGCGGCGAGAAGGTGTGATGGCTTTCAGTCTGCTCAACTCCGACAGTGACACCAACGGACCTGATGGAATTCTTCCCAGTGTCGTGCGATGACCGGACCTGATCATGCAGCGCCTTGTTAGGGACACTATCGAACGGCGGTTTGAGGAGGCGCTTACAGCAAGCCCATCAGCTTGCCCCGAATGATGCCAGTATGCTTCTGAATCTCGGCAACCTCTACGCTCAAACCAACAGGTTCGAGCTGGCAATTGAGAACTACGGCGGCGGGCCTCCAGGTTACGGTACGCTTGCGACCGACCGACGCCAACGGCGTCATCTGGCTGCACATCGCTCGCCTGCATGCCAAGACGGCCGATGGCGATGAGTTCGCCGCCGACGCAGCCAAAGTGAAACGTGGCATCTGGCCGAGCGCCATCATCGAGCTTTACCTCGGAGCGCTGACGCCCACCCGAGGCGCTGGGGAGACGAGTGCACCGGTTCCGGCTCAAGGGCGGAGTTGGCCCTGCGGCGAACTCCCGCCCGAATGTGTGCAACGGTTGGCGGCTACTTGCCCATATTCATCGGCTTAGGTGAAGACACGGATGATGACGCGGAGGCTGGCATCGGCACCATTCCCAACACCATCTTGCGCTGATCGTCGGTCAGCACCTTGGTGGCCTCGCCGACGGCGCGGATGAATTCCAGCCTTTGATCGGCCTTCAGCTTCTCGATCTCGCGGATCTTGGCCTCGGCCGATGCGGCATCCGGCTGGTCTGCATCCGTGAGCAGCCAGAGCGCCTGTTCTGCTTCGTCGATCTTACGTTGCTGGTTTGACTGGCCGACGAGCGCGCGCTGTTTGACGTCGTTAAGGCTCGTCCTCTGCTGGGTGGAAAGACCAAGTTTGTCGGCGTATTCGAGATAAAATCCCGTGGCGCCGACGTGATAGATATGCGAAGCGCCGGGAAAACCGGGAAGGTTGGTCTGCATCGACATGCCACTGCCGCCGGCCGCGCCGCCTCCCGGTGACTGCCCCATGGATCCCATGCAGCACCCCCCGCCCATGCCGCCGGACGAACTGCCGGACATTCCTCCCATGCCGCCCGATGGGCTTCCCGACATTCCTCCCATGCCTGGCATCGAGCTATTGGATTGGCCGCCCATGGCGCCCATTTCCTTGTCGTCCATCATCGCGATGCGCAGGGACGGTGACGCCGCAAACGCAGAACTTGCGAATAGCTGCGACGACAGAACGGCCGTGAACGCCATGGCGGCTAGGCGGCACGTCATTGTAGCTGGTGACATTGGCTTGCTCCGACGATCGAAGTTCATCTTTGGTCCTCCTGGTGATGCATCAATGTTACTGGGCTTCAGTGAGAGATGTTTGATCTAAAGCAAACCTTTGCGGTCAAATGCGTGACAATCTTTTTTTCTGAAAGCGGCTGCTTCGGCCAGTAAGAATTTCCGGCCAGTAAGAATTTCGCAGTTCAAACGTCTCTTGGACGCCAGATTTTTGAAATTTGCAGGGGGACGGGATGGAACTTGAGCGGAAGGCAAACCAACCTGCCCGGAGTGGACGGCAGAGAGAAGGTGTACGTGAAGCCCCACGCGGCGCGCATCCAGTTCCACGCCGCTTATCCAAAGTCCTGTTC
>DAIMKE010000849.1:0-3674 GCA_036721875.1 Bradyrhizobium sp.
AAGCGCAGGATCGCGGTCTCCTTCTCGGTCAGCCGCACCTTCCGGGCATTGGCGCCGGTCAGCATCTTCGACCCAGGGCGGAAGCTGTAGGGACCGACGGAGAACACCGCATCCTCGCTGGCCTCGTGCTGCCGAAGCTGCGCCCTGATGCGGGCGAGCAGCACCGCGAAGCGGAACGGCTTGGCTACGTAATCGTTGGCGCCCGATTCGAGGCCGAGAATGGTGTCGGAATCGGTATCATGGCCCGTCAGCATGATGATCGGCGCCTTGAAGCCGCCCTTGCGGAGGCTGCGCACCACCTCTCTGCCGTCGGTATCGGGCAAACCGACGTCCATCAGGACCAGATCGGGGGAATTGGCTTTGGCGGCGCTGGCGCCCTTGGCTCCGGTATCGACCGCAGAGGCTTCGAACTCCTCGTGAAGCGACAATTGTTCGACCAGTGTATCGCGCAGATCGGTGTCGTCATCCACGATCAGGATCTTGCGGGCATTTGGCATAGGGTACGATCCTCTTGAGGCAGGCGGCGGACACAAGTGGGAGCGTCTCAAGCCGGGTCTTGGTCGGTGACAAACCTGATTCGCGGGCATTTTTCGCCAGCTACCAGACCATCACGTCCCAATTCGCTTTCAGGTAAGAGATTGTTACAGATTCACAAGCTTTGGCACTCTATCCCAGATTTGAGCGGCGATTGGATGAATGTCCTGTAATGCGAACGAAATAGAGCAATTGCGGCAGGGCAGGCAACCCCGGGATTTGGGCATTGGCATGGGAAGAGTTGCTTTTTCAATCACTTATCGGACAGATGCACGTGATCAGCCGCTTTCGGCGATCGGCGTCCGCCCGGCCGCCGGCGATCCGCGCCGGGGCTGGCTCACCGCCGACGGCTGGACCGTGCCGGTGGCACTTGGTCGCGGCGGCATCCTCGCCAACAAGCGCGAGGGAGACGGCGGAACCCCCCGCGGCACCTTCTACCCCCGGCAATTGTGGTGGCGCGCCGACCGCCATCCGAAGCCGCGCACCTTTCTGCGGGTCCGGCCGATCCGACCCGAAGATGCCTGGTGCGAAGATCCGCACGACCGCCATTACAACCAGCCGATCCGCCTGGTCCGCGATCAGGCCGGCGACCGGCTGACGCGCGAGGACCACCTCTACGATTTCATCGTCGAGATCGATCACAACGCGGCGCCTCGCATCGCCGGCCGCGGCAGTGCCGTGTTCCTGCATCTGGCGCGCACCAATTTTTCGCCGACGGCGGGATGCGTCTCGATGACGAAATCCGCCATGCTCCGGCTGTTGCGGCGAATGGGTCCGCGAACCAAGATCATCATCGGCTGACGGGGAAACAGCACCATGCTCGACAAGAACGCGATAGCGGCAGCATCGAAGGTGCTGCACGATCATTGGCGCGGCGGCACCAAACTGACCGGCCTCGATGCCGCCCAGCGGCCGCACGATCGCAACGAGGCCTACGCGATCCAGGCCGCGATCGAGCAATACTCGTCCGCGCCATTGTTTGGCTGGAAGATCGCAGCCACCAGCGAGGCCGGACAGAAGCATATCAATGTCGATGGCCCGATGGCTGGACGTATCCTGGCCGAGACGGTGATTGCAGATGGTGGAACGGCGTCGATGGCCGGCAACGACATGCGCGTCGCCGAGCCCGAATTCGCTTTTCGCATGCGCGTGGACCTGCCGCCGCGCGCGGCGCCCTATTCGGTTCAGGAAGTTCTCGATGCCGTCGACACTTTGCATCCCGCGATCGAGATTCCGGATTCGCGCTTTGCCGACTTCGTCAGCGCTGGCGTCGCGCAGATCATCGCCGACAATGCCTGCGCCCATCTGTTTGTGCTCGGGCCTGCCACGACCGCGGACTGGCGCGCACTGGACCTCATCGAGGAGCGGCCCGTCATCACGATGCGCGGTGAAAAGTTCGTCGGTCACGGCAAGAACGTGCTCGGCGATCCCCGCGTCGCGCTGACCTGGCTCGCCAACGAACTGCGCCAGCTTGGCGTAACGCTGAAGTCGGGACAGATCGTCACCACAGGCACCTGCCATCCGCCGCTGCCGATTCAATCCGGCGATTTCTGCGCTGCGGATTTTGGCGTTCTCGGGAAAGTGTCGGTGGGGTTCAGGTAGGCTCTCTCCCGTCGTTGCGAGGAGCGACAGCGACGAAGCAATGCACACTTTCTCTGCGGCAGGATGGATTGCTTCGCTTCGCTCGCAATGACGGCAGAAGAAGCGTCAACGGTGCCCAAATATCGCCGAGCCGACGCGCACATGCGTGGCGCCGAACTGGATCGCCACAGGAAAATCGGCGCTCATGCCCATCGACAGGTTGTTCAGCCCGTTGCGCGCGGCGATCTTGGCCGTGAGCGCAAAATGCGGCGCCGGCGCCTGATCGACCGGCGGGATGCACATCAGGCCGGAAATCACGAGGCCATATTTCTCGCGGCAGCTTGCGATGAAGGCGTCGGCGTCGCCGGGCGCGACGCCGGCCTTTTGCGGTTCCTCGCCGGTGTTCAGCTGGACGAACAATTCCGGCCGTTTGTTCTGGGAATTGATTTCCCTGGCCAGCGCCTCGCAAATGCTCGGACGGTCGACCGAATGGATGGCGTCGAACAGCGCCACCGCATCCTTGGCCTTGTTGGATTGCAGCGGCCCGATCAGATGCAACGCGATTCCCGGACAGGCCGCGATCAATTCGGGCCATTTCGCCTTGGCTTCCTGGACGCGATTTTCGCCGAACACGCGCTGCCCGGCGTCGATGATGGGCGAAATCGCCGGCGCGTCGAACGTCTTCGACACCGCGATCAGCATCACCGAGGCACGATCGCGCTTCGCTTCCCTGCATGCGCGCGCGATGTCCTGCTCCACCTGAGCGAGTCCGTTTGGTAAAGGCCTGGTTAGCGGAATCGTCATGTCTCTCGCATCATGCCGTGGGGACGCCACCCTGGATGTGGCCCGTCGCCGGTAATTTTACGGCATTTCCTCTAATTTTACCAAGTTCGGGAAAGGCTTCTTGAAACCTTCGCTCTACGTTCCGGGGCGGGGGGACAGATGGCTGGCGTTACTTTCTACCGCAATCGGCTCAAACTCAAGAAGCTCCTGGGGATCCGGGCACGGCTTGCGATGCTGGCTGTGCTCCTGGTGGCGCCCTTGATGCTGGACCGCGTCCGTTCGCTCGAGGATGCCCGAGCGAAGCAGATCGCGCATGCCGCGGAGGAATACGCCACCATCACCCAGCACAGCGCCGAGACCCAGCGCGAGGTGATCTCCTCGGTCGAAACCATGCTGAAATCGGCGGCCTATATCCGCGCTTCCTCCGGCATCGGGCGCAGCTGCGAGATCCTGCGCGCCAGCCTCCCGACCAACCTGCCGTGGATTCGCAGCATCATGCTCGTCAGCAAGGACGGCGTGGTGCAGTGCTCCACCCTGAACGTCCAGGTCGGACTTACCATTGGCGACCGCGATTATTTCAGGAAGGCGCAGCAGACCCGCGATTTTGTCTTCAGCGACTATCTGTTCGGCAAGACCAACAATCGGCCGATCATGATGGCGGCCTATCCGGTCGCCGCGATCAACCCGGAAGAAGATGCCGTGGTGGTCGCCGGCATGAACCTGGACTGGCTGTCCAGGATCATGGCCAAGCTCGGCGGCCGGCCGGGCATTTCCTC
>DAIMKE010000850.1:0-3672 GCA_036721875.1 Bradyrhizobium sp.
CTCAAGGACGGCTGCAAAGAGCTGAGCAGTCGTCGCCAAGATTGGGGATCCAGCGAATGAGCGGTCGCAGCTTCGGACGGCCTTCCTATTTTGTATATTGCTTGTTAGCAGTCATCCTGTTTGGCTGTTATGTGGTGCTTAATGGCTTTCAGGACGACAACTCCGCAACGATGGCACCGAATCTGACATTCAATCGCTGACGCCTCAACACACCGAGGGGCGCGTCGATCGTTCCACTGACCGTCGTTCGCCACGGGCTTGGGTTTTCGTAACAATCAAGAGGCGAGGCTCTGGATTGAAACGAGGCCGGTCTACTGCCGTTTCTCTTCTCTGAGCGATTGGCTGATTGCTCGTTCGGCGGCGCTAACGGCCTCCGCGCGGCTAAAAGTAATTCCGGTTTTGGGCGTTCGTCTACCTCGCTCAAACGACCATTTCCAGCCAAATGGATTGATGGTCTGGACTACCGTGTATTCGACGCCCTGATGTTCCATAGGCCAGAATAACACATTTGGGGCCGAATGCAGAGCAGCGGTCGGGGAAATCCGACTGACGTTGGCGGGGGCCAAGGTAATGCGGACGAGGATTTGATGTCACGGCCGCCGTCAGTTGCGGCTCGCCTGGAAGTCTTTCAGACTGATTGCGAAGGCGAAAGGAAATGAACAATGCAAACGACGATAAAAGCCCGCTGATCGATCTCCTCACCTGCATTGTTTGCAAGGTGACGATGAAGATTGCGAACAGCTTCCCTGAAGCACAAGGTAGCGACCTGGTTCAATATTGCTGCGAGCAGTGCGGTAGAATCGAGCTAGTCCGGCTGATCCGTCGGAGTCGAGATGCGCCGGCTTGAAGCAGATCCCTCATGGCACTTGGTCTGTTTATGTCGACAACCACCCCAAGCGTGATGCGAGTGACAGGAAGCCTTCCAGTCTATTCCGTTTGTGCGGGCTGGAGGCCGTTATCCGCGCAATAAGGCAACAAAGCCTTGTCGTTGTCGTCACCGCTCTGCCTTTCCGAGCGGAACCTCGCTCGGGGCTTCCTACCCGGACTCGCACCGAATTCGATTCTCCTCCCCACTCGCAGCACTGCTCGTCATCTCGGCTGTTAGGTCTGGACGCACGAATGACTACGTTGCAATAGATCGCATTTGACAACGAACAGGACGACAAGCAGATCAATCAAAAATGCGACGCTTCACTGCGCAGGCGATAGACCTCAAGTCCGGCAAGAGCTGCCGGCGGCGACTCCAGCACAACGGGCTGGAACCGATTGTGCGAAGGATTGCCCAGGAGCGCGTTGCGGACAGCGCCGGTGACGAAGATGCCGTACTCATGACTGTCTAGGAGCTTTGCCGATGCGTTCTGCAATCGCGATGCGATCCAGACGTCGCGGCCGTAGAGAAAGGACCTGAATGTATAAAGGGTGCCGCGGTGAAGCGCGATACTGACCGTGCAGCCGAATTGCTCCCGTTGCCGAATCGCTTCCCAGCTTTGAGTTAATCGCTCTGCCCCGGCGACGGCCTGCGCGGCGTCAGTAAAAGTCACACAATAGGAGTCTCCAAGGTTGAATCGAACCGTACCTCCGAATTCCTGCGCTATTCCGCGCGTGACGGCATCCACCGCATCGAGGATACGCTCGACGGTGGCGCTGGCTGGCCCGGCATCGAGCATCGTGCCAAACCCCTCGAGGTCGGAGAACATGATGTAGGTGTCGGCGATGACGCGCGTGCGATGACGCTGCTCGACACGGTAAATCGGCATTCGCTCGGCAAAGACCTTGAACATGAAATTCTCAACGAGCGCGGTCTGGATTTCGGCCGAAATGATGGCGAGCCGGGCGGCCGTCGTGAGGTAAATTTCATCTGCCGGCGTTACCGCTTCCACGCGGGCGGCAAGCGCAAAAGCGTCACCGACGAAGTCATCATCCACAACTGCAACATCGCCGAGCGCAATCACAATGCGGATGGCCAGCCGGTCGTCGCCCCGGTTGAGCTGCGACAGCCGCAACGCCTCTTGCATCGCGATGGCCGCCTTGGCCGCGCTGGTGACACTGGGAAACTCCAGCCAATAACCGTCACCCGCGCCCTTGAGAATGCGGCCATCGTGCTCAGCTGCGTGGCGTCCCAGAAAGTCGCGATGCTCGCTGAGAAGCGCCTGCAGATCAGCCGCCAGCAACTCGCGGAAACGCGATGTCGAGCCGCTGATGTCGGTCTTCATGACCACAGTCGTGCGAAGCGGATTCATTTTTCGTCGTCGCTTCCATGCACCCCGCCGGCACTCAGCCTACAGCGATTTTCGGCTCATTGGGAGCCATCTGAAACGATAGAGCCCTCCTCCAGAAGTTTCTGCCTGTCGGGCAAATCAGCTCAAAATCCTGTCCAGCCCGTGCGTGAAAAATATTCCGCTCGTGCCGACGGGCAAATCAAAAGTAAAATCCCGCCATCCTGTCCCGAGAGAGGGGCGTTGGCCATCGTCACGAACGTGGGGCGGGATGCGGTGGACGCGACGGCGTCGGGCGCGACACGTGTTCGCAGGGCGGTACCACCGTGAGCGAACACGGCGCGCAAGATGACCGGCACTCGTTGCGTACGGCAAAACCGTGTGGTCCCGACACCCGTTGCTGGTGCCAAGTTGCGCGGAGGCTGCGTCAGCTCAACCGGGCTTGATCAGCCGCTCATTCGCCAACGATGGAGGCAAGAGGAATTCGTCTCCAGGGAGAGCGCGCCATAAGTCGTAAAGCCATTGCGCAGGGAATGCCGGAGTGTTCCGACTGTACCTGTATGCTCGTGTGCGTCTTTCTACGCACTTATTGCACACGAGACCGCGGGTGCAGCGTGCACCCGGCATTCCCTGCTCCCTCCATCTTCGAGGGACAAGTTCGTGCAGATCCTCGGACTCTTTGGGCCGCGAGATCGCGGAGTCATGCTCAGGCCGCCGCGCGCGCCTCGTCGTGTTCGCTAAAGTTTTCGCTAAAGTTTCGGCGCTGTCGCGTTGCGAAACCTCGGCGAAGGCGAGACTCGCATCGCGCATTCACCATAGGCATCGGCGATTGCAGCGATAGGCCGCAGGTGACTGGATACCCAGCGGGCGGAAAGGTATGACAATATGGCATGTCGCCGAGCGACCAAGAGGGCTCAAACCGCCCATCGCGAACCAGGACCGACCCTTCGCCCTTCCCCCAACTGACGCCACGCCGAGAGATCGAAACAAACCGAATTCAGGCATCACATGAAAATCCGCATGCTGTTTTCCCTGCTGGCGGCAATCGCGGCCGCCTCGCCCGTGGCCGCCGAGCCGTGCAGTACAGTGGCGTCACGCAACACCATCGCCGAAACACTGCGGCGCGTGGCAGAGGACCGGCCGGTCAATCTCACCTTCCAGACCAGGGCCGAAGGCGTGAAGATGTCGGATAATCTCAAGTCGAAATATCCCGACGCGATGACCGTCATGCTGCAAAACGAGTTCAGGCAGCTGATTGTCAGGGAAGATCGCTTCGAGGTCATCCTGTGGCCCGCGACCCATCCGGAACGTCTGACGGTGCCCTTTGCGGCGATCAGGGCGTTCTGGGACAACGCAACACTTAAGTGCTCCGCCGGCTGACGTGCTCCGCCAGTTGAATTGCCCCGCAGACCGGGATTGAACCTCGATCCCCGCTGCCGCCACTGACGCATGAAAA
>DAIMKE010000851.1:0-3672 GCA_036721875.1 Bradyrhizobium sp.
ACGTGGATGCCCGGCACAAGGCCGGGCATGACGAGTTGGTTGCTAGACTAAAGCCGGACTATCAAGCCGCCGCGTTCGGGAAGCGGTAGCTCTTGAACTGGTCGCGCAACGCGGTTTTCAGGATTTTTCCGGTGGCAGTGTGCGGGATGCCTTCGACGAAGGCGACGTCATCGGGCATCCACCATTTCGCGATCTTGCCATCCATGAATTTCAGGATGTCCTCGCGTGTCGCACTCTCACCCTGCTTGAGCTGGACGATGAGCAGCGGGCGCTCGTCCCATTTGGGATGATAGACGCCGATCACGGCGGCTTCCGCGACTGCGGGGTGGCCGACCGCGAGGTTTTCCAGATCGATCGACGAAATCCATTCGCCGCCGGACTTGATGACATCCTTGGAGCGGTCGGTGATCCGCATATAGCCATGCTCGTCGATGGTCGCGACGTCGCCGGTGTCGAAGAAGCCCTCATCGTCGAGGATGTCGGTGTCGACCTTGAAATAGGCCTTGGCGACCGCGGGGCCGGCCACCTTGAGGCGACCGAAGGTCTTGCCGTCCCACGGCAGCTCCTTGCCGGCGTCGTCGGTGATCTTCATTTCGACGCCGAACGGCGGATAGCCCTGGGTCTGCAGGATGTCGAGCCGCTCCTCGCCGGCGAGTTCGGCAAACGGCGGCTTCAGCGCCGCCACCGTGCCGATCGGGCTCATCTCGGTCATGCCCCAGGCGTGGCGCACGCGAATGCCCATGTCGACGAACGACTTGATCATCGAGCGCGGCATTGCCGAGCCGCCGCACACCACGCTCTTGAGGTGGGGCAGCTTCAGGTTACCGGCGGCCATGTGGTTGAGCAGCATCAGCCACACCGTCGGCACGCCGGCGGTGTGCGTGACCTTCTCGGTGTCGAGAAGCTCATAGACCGACGCACCGTCGAGCTTGGCGCCCGGCATCACCAGCTTGGTGCCCATCGAGGGCGCGGAGAAGGCGATGCCCCAGCTGTTGGCATGGAACAACGGCACCACCGGCAGCATTGTCTCGGCGGCACTGGTGCCGAGGGCGTCGACATTGTTGGCCATCAACCCGTGAAGCACGTTGGAGCGGTGAGAATACAGAACGCCTTTCGGATCGCCCGTGGTGCCCGAGGTGTAGCACATCGCGGCTGCGGTATTCTCGTCGAAGTCCTTCCACTTGAACTTGCCGTCGGCTTCCGCGATCCAGTCTTCATAGGCGACCGCGTTCTTCAGCGTGGTCTGCGGCATGTGCGCCTTGTCGGTCAGCACGATGTAGCGTTCGACGCCCGGCATGTGGGCTGCGAGCTTTTCCAGGATTGGAACGAAGGTGATGTCGGTCATCACGATGCGGTCCTGCGCATGGTTGATGATCCAGGCGATCTGGTCGGGGAAAAGCCGCGGATTCACGGTGTGGCAGATCGCGCCGATCCCCATGATGCCGTACCAGACTTCGAGATGGCGCCAGGTGTTCCAGGCGATGGTGGCGACGCGGTCGCCGAACTTGATGCCGTCGCGCTCGAGCCGTTGCGATACTTTCAGCGCGCGCGCATGAATTTCGGCATAATTGGTCCGATGAATGGGACCTTCGACCGACCGCGTGACGACCTCTTGCGTGCCGTGATACTTCGCGGCGTGTTCGATAATCCGGTGACAAAGCAAAGGCCAGTCTTGCATCAATCCGAGCATACGCACTTCCCTCCGACGGTTTGTTCGTTGCCGCACGATCCGCGAACCTTGCGGGCGGATCGGGGTTAAGTTCATGGAATTGAAATGAACTTTACCGCGCAGAAAGCAAGCCGAAAATGGGCTAATGGCGCCTTTGGCCGCATTGGGGCGCTAATGGTTACCGTTGCCGCGGCGTGCCTGCTGCTTGGCATGCCAGTTGCGCCTGCCCACGCGAAAAAAGGCTGCTGCGCGGCGCCGTGGGACAATTTGTTCAGGGTTGGGTCGCCGAAATCGCGGGCAAAGGTCCGCCACACGGCGGTGCCGCTGCCGAAGCCGCGGCCGGCGGAGGCGCCGGCGGCCGAGGCCGAGCAGCCGGCCGGGAAGGAAGAGGCCACTCCCGGGAACGGAAAGTCCAGAGATCAGGCCAAGGAGGAAGCCGCCTCCGCGCCGCCGCCGCAACCCTCGGCCTGCCGGCTTGCGCTGACGGATGACATCGCCATTGCGCCCAGCATCCCCGATATCCGTGACGCCGGTGGCTGCGGCGGCGAGGACCTGGTGCGGCTGGAGGCGATCGTGCTGCCGGACAAGCGGCAGGTTTCGGTGAAGCCTGCGGCCATCCTGCGCTGTCCGATGGCGTCCGCGCTGGCCGAGTGGATTCGCAACGACATCGCGCCGCTGGCTACCGGCCTCGGCAGCACCATCGCCAACCTCGATAATTTCGATTCCTACCAATGCCGCGGCCGCAACCGCGTCGTGGGCGCCAGGCTGTCCGAACATGGCCGCGCCAATGCGCTCGATGTCCGCGCCTTCAAGCTCGCCAACGGCCGTGCGGTCTCGCTCACCGATCGCACCGTGCCGCGCGAGGTGCGCGAGAGCGTGCTGCGTTCAGCCTGCACGCGGTTTCCGACGGTGCTGGGTCCGGGCTCGGACGGATACCACGAGGACCACATCCATCTCGATCTGATGGAGCGGCGCGGCAATTACCGGATCTGCCAATGGAACGTGTGGGATCCGCTGCCGCAGATCGCGCCGCTGCTGCCGGCCGAACGGCCCGACGAGGCGCCGCCGCGCGAAGTCGCGGCGAAGTCCGAGAACGACAAGTCCGAGAACAGCAAGCCTGACGCAAATAAGCCCGAGGACGACAAAACCGGCGCGGCTAACCCGGGCGACGAGAAATCGAAAGAAGCCGAACCCGCGCGCGAGGAGAAGCCCGCAACGAAAAGGCGCCGGCCAAACCGGCGCTCTTGATGATAGATCTCGACGAAATGTCGTCGGCTATTGCGCCATCGGGCCGTTGCCGCCGCCCTGCAGCGCCATCTTGGAATTGAACGGCGAGTCACCCTGCTTGGGCTCGAGCACGACGACGACCGTGCCCTGCTTGACGCGGGTGTACAGATCGATGACGTCCTCGTTGGTCATGCGGATGCAGCCCGACGAGATCGATGCGCCGATATATTCCGGCTGGTTGGTGCCGTGAATGCGGAACAACGTGTCCTTGTTGCCCTGATAGAGATAGAGCGCACGGGCGCCGAGCGGATTGTCGACGCCGCCGGGCACGGAGGCAGGCAGGCCTTCGATACGCTTGTGAATGTCGGCGGTCGGCGTCCATTTCGGCCATTCGGCCATGTTGCCGACGCGGGCGATGCCGGAGAATGCGAGGGCTTCCTCGCCGACAGTGACGCCATAGCGGATCGCCTTGCCGCCGTCTTGAACCAGGTACAGATAGTGGTTGTCGGAATCGACCACGATGGTGCCGGGCATTTCCTTGCGGTGATAGTCGACGATGGCACGGCGGAAGGGTTCCGGGGGCTTGACCGCGGCGTAGCGGGCCTTGGCAAGCTGGGCCTTATCGCTCGGCTTGAGCGAGGCCTCGGGCGCGGCCTGATACGTGGTTGCCTGCATGCAGCCGGACAGCAGGAAGCCGGCAGCAAGGACCCCAAACATGACTTTCAGCGACGACATGATACTTCCAATCGAAACTCTTGCGTTCGCGGCCACAAACC
>DAIMKE010000852.1:0-3663 GCA_036721875.1 Bradyrhizobium sp.
CGGCGAAGCTGGTCCTTCGAGACCGAATTGAATACCTCGGGCCGACGTTTCACTGAACGTCGGCCCGAGTGCGTTGGTCGATCTGCTCCGGCACGAAGTTGCCGCTCACAAGTGGTGGCTTGACGGCTTGGCGTCGTGGTCTAGCGGCGCAACTGGTCCTTTGAAACATAATTGAAGTCCTGGACCAGCACGTCCTGCAAAACTGCTGCCTGAAGGCGCTTGTTGACGCGCTCCTTGACGGTTTGCGCAAACTGGGCGAGGTCGTAGCGGGGGAGATTTTTGAAATCCAGCCTCTCGTCACCGTAGATGGTCCGAAATGCCTCGTCGACGACGAAGGCCTCGGGCGGCACCGGCAGTTGGCGAAGGACCCTGGCGTCGGCCGTGAACACGAGTTGCGCGACGACGTATCCTTGAACGCTGCCCTCGGCGATCATCGGCACGTTGATGACCTTGGTCTTTTCATAAACGAGACCCTCCACATACTCCTGCTTCGGCGGAAGCGCGGCGCGGCTTTCATTCCAGTAGGATATGGCAAGGCTCGCGCCGACAGTGACAATGCAAGCCCAGACACCCGCCATCAGGAGCCGGAGCATATTCATCTGCGCGGCCCGGCCGAAGAGTAGGTACCGTCGGATTCGACCTCCTGTATCGATCTTGCAATGATCGAGGAAACCTCCCGCACGGCGTCGAGATGCATCTGCAGCGCAGCCTGATTCCTGACCAGGCTGGCGCGGAGCTCTGCCAAATGCGGCACCACGCGCGGATCGATTGCCACGCCTTGCGTCAGGCGCATCGCGCGTGTGAGCTCGAGCAGGCCGCGATTCTTGCGCTGACTGAAAGTGTCGAAATCGACCGGCGCCCTGCTTTCGAGCCCCTCGGTTTCCTTGTCGATGGTCACTTTGAGCCGCTCGATGGCGCTCAGTGCGCTCGTGTTCGTGCCGAGCCATTGACCGGGCTCCGCGCCGGCAGCGGGCAATGCCTGCTGCAGCAACGCCGGCACATCCGCGTGTGGCTGATTTCGCTCCTGCCCGGTTGCCGGATCTACCGCGCCCTGCTGCTCTTCGTTCTTTTCCATGTTTACCCTCGTCATGACTGTCCAGGAGAGCCGTCGGCCCTCAGAGTTCCGCAGCATCCGTGGCGGGACGCGACTTTGCCAACTGCCTGGCAATTCCGACCCCGTTCCCCTTGGCCATCTCATTGCCGATCTGCTCGGCGAGCATCGAGCGCCAAACCGTTCCGGCAGTACCTTTTCCGAAAACGTCGGTCGCATCCTTTGGCAGCATCGACTCGACAAACATCTGCAGGATGAACGCTTCGAACTTGCGATAGCCGCGCTGCGACTCGATCATCGAGGTCAGCTCGCTTGCGAGATCGACATTGGACTGCTCGAGCGCTTCCGGCTTGATGGTACCGAAACCACTCTGCCCCGCGAAGCCGACCTGTATGTTTCCGGAGTCGAGTCCGACCGAATAGACGTTGCCCACTTCCGGAGAGAGATTGTCCGGGCTCGGCACCATCGCCAGCGGAATGCGATACCTCGCAAGCCGCGTTCCGTCGGTGTAGATCGCATACATGGTTCCGTCGGTATCGACCTCCACCTTCTCGATGGCGCTCGGCGCGTTGCCATCGACGGTCGGCCTGGTGAACTGGAAGTCGGCCGCGACCTGAGTCATGTTCGAAAGATCGAGCGTGAATGGCGAGCCGCCGGGAATCGTGAACGCGAGCGAGGTCGGACTGGCGGCATCCAGCCTGCCCTTTCCAGTGGCGCTGACGTCGAAGGTGAACGTATCGGCATCCAGGGCCGGCGTCGCGTAGGGGAAGCCGCCGGCCGTCGAATCGGCATTGTTGTACACCCGAACATCCCAGGTGTTGGCCGCCGTCTTGGACATGTAGATGTCGAGCGTCACCTTGTTGCCGATATTGTCGTACGTCACGAGCGACGTCTTGGACGTATAGGCGGGCACGCCGGCGGTAATGGCGGCGTTGGAATCGAGGTTGACGCTCGCCGTGGCCTGCGTCGACGGATTTCCCTCCAACGCGGTCTGCCCGATGTTGACCACCTCCAGACCCGCAACGCCGTTCGCGACGACGGCGGGTGGACCGTTTTCGAGGTTGTAGCCCATCAGATAGAAGCCGGCCGCGTTGACCAGATTGCCCATGCCATCGGGCACAAAGGACCCGGCACGAGTCATGAAGGCCGCCCCTCGGGCATCTGTCACGGCAAAGAAGCCGTTGCCCTGAATGGCAAGATCGGTCGCCGACGTCGTGTACTGCAGCGTTCCGGGATCGGAGATCGCGTAGCGCACATGTGTCTCGACGCTGCCGGAATTGTAGCTGCCGGTCCCGCTCCGCAGAATGAGAGATGAGAATTCGGTCGATGCGCGCTTGTAGCCAGTGGTGTTGACGTTGGCGATGTTGTCGGCCACGGTCGACAGCTTGTTCGACTGCGCGGTCATACCTGAGCCGCCGGTGCGCATGACGCCATAGAGACTCATCGATACCCTCCATCCTGATTGATTGCCATTAGAGGCTAATTCCCTTGCGTGAGGCTGACTGCGGCCGCATCGATTCGGCTCGAAGCGGTTCGTTCGTTGCAGAATGCGCGCGCGCCGCTCGTCCAGGACCCGAATCCGCTGGCGACGAGGCTGCCGATCACGCTGCAGATGTAGCGCCGCTGCCCTGTCGTGTTGGTTGGGCCGGCATTGTAGCGGGCGACCGCCATGGTCCAGTTGCCTTCGCGGCCGCGCAGCTCCTTGAGGAAGCGCGCGGCGTAATCGACGTTCCTGGCCGGGTCGAACATCGCCTCGACGCCGGAAAATTTTTCGCCGTGATACCGATGATTGATCTGCATGCAGCCGAGATCCACCAGCCTGGCGCCCTTGCTTTTGGCCTCCGCAAATCGGGCCATTGCATTGCCGAGATCCGTGGCCAGTACGGTTTTTCCATCGACATTGAGCGCATAGGGATTCAGGACGCCCTTGCGCCCGGTCTCGCTGAGGCCAACCGCATACAGCACGCCGAGCGGGACGCCGTGCCTGTGCGCGGCAAGCGCCATCTCGCGTTCGCAGGGGCCGTCCGCGCTCGCAGCCGTGGTCATGCTACAGATAGAGAGCACCACCATTCCTATCGGGCGCAACGTCCTGCCGCTGATGCCGCTCCGCCGGTTCCGTGACCTGTTCATGTTGCCGCCTGTTCTGTCGGGAGCCGGCCTGCGTATCGCTGGACTGTCGCTCCGAAGCCGCATTGTCGATCTGCGATCCGCCTTGCGACTGCTGCGATTGACGCTGGTCCGGCTGCGCCTGCTGCTGGGCACCGCCCGGATTTGCATCCCCGGCGCGAGCGTGATCGATCGAGGCGATGTCGAACGCGTAACCGGCCGACTGCATGACGTCGGTCAGCGCGCCACGCTCGTGCTGAAGCATTTGCGTGGTTTCGTACCGATCCGCCGTAAGACGCACTTCGACGGCATCGCCGATCAGCCGCATCTTCACGATCACGGCGCCGAGATCGGGCGGATCCAGTTGAAGCGTCAGAATCCTGACCGGCTTGTCTGCCAGCCGAGACATTGGCGATGCCGCCTCGGGGGAATTTGGCGCGGCCTGCGGTGGCGCCGCCGGCAGGTCCGTTGCCATCCGGTCGACGATCTTCTGCAGCAAGGTGAAT
>DAIMKE010000853.1:0-3661 GCA_036721875.1 Bradyrhizobium sp.
CATAGAGGCCGCTCACATCAGTCATTTGATGCGAATCGACGAGGATGCATCCCTGACTGGAGAGCGAAGCTCCCAAAGATCGCAGCAAATCCGTGTTGCTGCTGGAGCCCAAGGCCGGATAGAGAGTGTCGAATGAAAGGCGCGCAGCTGAGGCGGTTTCGATCAAAATTTTCCTTGGTCGATTGTCAAGCGGGCGATCGGCTGTTCGATCAGCGAGACGCCCGCGGCTGCAAGCTGTCTTGAACTGCATTCATTCATCGCTGAAGCAGATATAAGGGTCACATCCTGGCTGTACGTGCGCAGAAACACAGCCTCGCGTACGCCATGAGGACCCTTGCCCAAGACGACAATCTTTTGGCCTTTGGCTTCAAAGCCGTCGCAAACGGGACAATAGCGGATAAGGCCGGCTGCGACGGCATCACGGTGGACCTGTGCACTCATGTCGGGCCGGTGATTGACAACGCCCGTCGCCAGAAGAAGCGTTCGCGCGGCTGCCGTTTCTTCGGCGAAGTCGACCAGAAATCCCTCGTGGATCCGCGCAACAGCGATCGCCTTTTCGGTGAGAATTTCAGTGGCCAACTTGGTGAGGTGCTGTCGCATGCGCCCCAGGATCTCTGTGCCGGTTATGCCGGCGGGGAAAAGCGGTTGGTTGTGCGAAACCGGTATCCAGGCAGCTCGGCTTTCGCCGGCGTCAATCACGCAGACCTTACGCCGAAATCGGGCCAGATAGAGTGCAGCAGTCAGCCCCGCAGGACCACCACCGATGATGATGCAATCAAGCACGGGGCCCGTCATATTGCGCGAGGACTTTTTGAGACTGTCCGTGACAATCTCGGCCGCGCCAGGCCGAAGTATCGCGGCCGATCAGCGCAGACATACGAAGACATCGCCGTTACGTGAAATCTCCGCCTTGCATTGCAGTGATCATCACCAAGCGCTCGATCTTGCTCTTCTTTCAGTGCGACCACGCGGCATCCAATCAGCAAGAAGGATTCTCGAACTCGATCATGGTGGGCGCGGCCACGACTTCGGGCGGTCCTGTGCCGTCACCCACCATGATCCGGGGTTGGGACCCCCGCTTCAGCAGGAGGCGTTTCTGCTGAAGTTCGCCGAACCGACCATCTCACCTTTTCCCAGCTTGAACGCCTTTCGAGGCGCTCAGCTTTGCCCCCCTGTACCCCAGAAGGGTATAATCCTTGCCCCCTCTCTTCAAGAGCTTCCCGATGCGAACGAGAGGCGCACGCTCCTAAAAGGCCACGGTTGGGAGGGATCACGATCAAGCGCCGTCGAGGCGAGGAGCAGAAGACGTTTTGCGGACAATTGGTCCCCTCAACGGTTGTAGATACGCAAAAACCTCAAAAGCCTTGACTGGCAGGACGCCTCGCGCCCGGAACAATTGAGAGAAGCCGTCCGCAGACGTGCCGCCAGGCGGTTTAAACCAATAAGCCACACCGAGGCTAAACTTCGCGTTTTCCAATTCGTCCGGCTTGGCATGAACTATAATTTGGTGCAAATATCCCCGCTGGGTAGTCTCAGAGAACCGTCTTGCAGACGAATCGGCCTTAATGCTGACGCTTGTGACCAAATCTTTTCGCGCAAGAGCAGCTTGGCTGCTCGCGATTTTCTATGTGATTTGCGTCCTGTCGCCAGCTCTTGCGGTCGCTATGGACGCAGGACGAAACATCGCTTGCCTCGTCGACGAAGATCAGCATTCTGGCGCCTCTCACATCCATTCCGTTCAATCCGCAAGTGTGCATCACGTTGATGCGGAGAGCGATATTGCGCAGCGGGCCGGCGTTGGGTTGAAAGCTGCTTCGTCGGAGGTGGCGGGCGAAGCATCGGGGGCCGCGCACGGCTCGGGTGATACCCACAAACATCACAGCAATCAGTGCTGTGGCGTGTCATGCGTGAGTGCCCTGCCTGCGGCCTTGGCCGAAATCGGTCAGCCCGCTATTCCCCCTGCGCAGCATCAATCTCTGCTTGTGCAAGTTTTGGGAACTGCGGCTTCCAAGCCGCTCTACCGCCCGCCAATCGCCTGAACTGAAGGTCCGAAACTCGCGAAGCGAGCCCATAGGGCTCGCGCCGCAGTCGCGCATCATCAGTTCAGGAGAATCATATGGCCGCCGGATCAGGTGCGCCGTTCGCCGGAATGGCGAATGCGGCTCGCTTACGTAAATTCGTGCTCATGTCTGCGCAAATGATGCTGATCGGTGCTGGCCTTTCCGGGTGCGCCGTTCCGTTGCGCGAAGGGTTTGGTTCGCAGGAGGGGCTGATATCGCCCGATCACCGAGCCATGCTGGCTTCAGCACAGGACGCAGCCGTTCAAAGGCAAAGCCAGAGCACAACATGCATGGTGGAATTCAAGCGAGGCAACGAGGGAAAAAGATGCGTAATGGGGGGATAGGCCGCGCCGCCTGGCCAAGCAGGAGCGCGAGCAAAGTGACGGGCAATCGAATCGCGGCCGCAAGCCTGGTTCTAAGCCTTGCTGTTCTGGGGGGATGTACGCCACCGCCTTATTTGCTCGCCGGTTCTGACCCGGCCGATCCTGCTGTTCCAGTGGCTGGGACGGGCTACCGCTCGACGGTCGCGCCTTACACGCACCTTCGGCCGGCCGCTCCAAAGGGCTGGCAGGAGCAGAACCAACAAGTCGCGCCAACGCCGAAGCGGGCTCAATAGGAGAAGCGATGTTGACCCGATCAAATCCGATGCATGTTCGTCGTGCGATGCCGATCCTTTCCGCGGTTGCCGGCGCGCTGCTGCTTTCCGGATGTGCCGCCTTTTCGCCGGATGCCGGCATGTCCGTCGTCGCAGATGTGGCGCAGCAGACCATCAAGAAAGACGTCGTTGCGATCCGCTCGGCGGAAGACGCAGAATGGGCAAATAACGCCGTCCGCCGGCTGTTGCGGCGCGGCCTCACCGTGGACAGCGCCGTTCAAATCGCCTTGTTGAACAATCGTGGATTGCAGGCGGCCTATAATGAGCTCGCGATCGCAGAGGCGGATCTTGTTCAGGACAGCCTGCCTCCTAATCCCACGTTCTCGATTAGCCGGATCGCTGGCGATGGAGCAGTCGAAATCGAGCGACAAATCGTCGGCGACATTTTAGCGCTTGCGACATTGCCGTTCCGCTCCGAAATCGCACGCCAACGTTTTCAGGCTGCACAACTGCGAGCCGCCGAAGAAACGCTGCGGCTCGCGGCGGAAGTCAGACGGGCCTATTATCGGGCGCTCGCTGCAAACGAGCTTGTCGGTTTGTTCACCGATGCAAAATCCACGGCTGAAGCAACCGCACAGCTCGCGCTTAAGCTTGGCGAGACAGGGGCGATGAACAAGCTCGACCAGGCCCGCGAACAGGCGTTCTATGCCGAAACTGCGGCAGAGCTGGCAACCCTTCGCCAAGAGGCGATATCATCGCGCGAACGCTTGGCGCGGCTATTAGGATTGTGGAACGGCGATCTGGGCTTTCACTTGCCGGGTAAGCTGCCTATCTTACCAGCGCGACCCTTCTCCCTGCCGTTTATCGAAGTTGATGCCGTCACGCATCGCCTCGATCTTCAGATTGCACGGATTGAACTGGCGGCTTTGGCAAAATCTCTTGCGCTGACGAATGCGTCACGTTTCATCACGGTTCTTGATGCTGCAGGCATCGACCGTAAGACGCG
>DAIMKE010000854.1:0-3655 GCA_036721875.1 Bradyrhizobium sp.
CTCGCGACCAGCCCCGGCTACCTCAAATGCCGGCAGCGCGTGCTCGAATTCCTCTACGAGCGGCATCGCTTCGTCGAGGCGGCCTAGCGCTTTCCTCTCGAAGTTGCGGCGGTGAACGATTGTTCCCGCCGGTGCGACCAACGGATTGCCCTTAACACGCGAGGAGAGTTTCGGTGAATCCAACACAGATCAACTTGGTTCAGGAGAGCTTTGCCAAGGTCGCGCCGATTTCGGAGCAGGCTGCCACGCTGTTCTACGATCGCCTGTTCGAAGTCGCGCCGGCGGTAAAGGTGATGTTTCCTGCCGATATGAAGGAACAGCGCAAGAAGCTGATGGCGACACTGGCCGTGGTGGTCAACGGGTTGAGCAATCTCGAATCGGTGTTGCCGGCCGCCAGCGCCCTGGCAAAGCGTCACGTCAGCTATGGCGCCAGGCCGGAGCACTATCCCGTCGTCGGCGGTGCGCTGTTGTGGACGCTGGAGAAGGGCCTCGGTGAGGCCTGGACCGCCGACGTCGCCGATGCCTGGACTGCGGCCTACGGCACGCTGTCCGGATACATGATTTCAGAAGCCTACGGCGCTCAAGCCGCCGAATGAGGGAACGTTATGAGCGAGCCGCTGGTAGTCGTCGGCAACGGCATGGCCGCTGCCCGTCTGGTCGACGAACTGGCCAAGGTGGCATTGGGCCGCTACGCCATCGCCGTGATCGGTGACGAACCGCGGCTCGCCTATAATCGCGTGCTGCTGTCGTCGGTGCTGGCCGGCGAGACCACCTCGCAGGATATCGAACTGCGGCCGGCGTCCTGGTGGCGCGACCGCGGTGTCACGTTGAAGTACGGCTGTGTCGCTACCGAAATCGACATCGGCCGCCGCGAAGTGAAGATCGCGAACGAAGAGAGCGTTCCGTTCTCCAAGCTGGTGCTGACCACCGGCTCGTCGCCGCTGCGGCTGAACGTGCCCGGCGCCGACCTTGCCGGCGTGCATACGTTCCGCGACAGCCGTGACGTCGATCTGTTGCTGACGCTCGCCGCGCAGAAGAAGCGCGTGGTCGTGGTCGGCGGCGGACTGCTCGGCCTTGAAGCGGCCTACGGGCTTGCCAAGGCCGGCGCGCCGGTGACGCTGGTGCATCTGATGGAGCGCCTGATGGAGCGTCAGCTCGACGCGCCCGCGGCCGAACTGCTGAAATCCCTCGTCGCGCGCAAGGGGATCGAGGTCCTGCTCAACGCCAATACCGCGCGCATCCACGGCGAGAAGCGCGTCGAGGGCGTCGAACTGGTGGACGGCCGCCGGATCGGGGCCGACGCGGTCATCTTTGCCGCCGGCATCCGGCCGAACATCGCGCTGGCGAAAGCCGCCGGCATTGCCGTCAATCGCGGCATCGTGGTCGACGACCATCTGCAAACCGCCGCTTCGGACGTATTTGCGATCGGCGAGTGCGCCGAGCATCGCGGCGTCTGCTACGGCCTGGTCGAGCCGGCCTATGAGCAGGCTCGGGTGCTGGCGGGGCACCTCGCGGGCCGCAAGGTCTCCTATGCCGGCAGCGTCGTCGCGACCAACCTGAAGGTCTCAGGGGTCAGCGTATTCTCGGCCGGCGATTTCATGGGCGGTGAAGGCAGCGAGAACATCGTGCTCTCCGACGTCAACCTTGGAACCTACAAGAAACTCGTGGTCGCGGACGGACGGCTGACCGGCGCGGTGTTGATCGGCGATGTTGGCGACGCGCTCTGGTATCTCGAATTGATCCGCACGCGACAGCCGACGCAGAGAATTCGCGCGGACATGATGTTCGGCCGGTCGCTTGCCGCACGTTCGGAGGCGGCATGATCGGGGGAGCCCTATGAGCGCCGCCGATCCCGATCTGCGCATCACGCGCACCACCTGTGCCTATTGCGGTGTCGGGTGCGGCGTGCTGGCGACGCCGGACGGGCGGGGTGGGGCAGCGATTTCAGGCGATCCCGAGCACCCGGCGAATTTCGGCCGGCTTTGCTCGAAGGGCTCGGCGCTTGGCGAGACGCTGGGGCTGACCAACCGGCTGCTCTATCCGATGATCCGCTGCGGCAAGGGGATGGAGCGGGTGGCCTGGAGCGACGCGCTCGACCACGTCGCGCACCGCTTCCAGCACATCGTCGCGCGCGACGGTCCCGGCGCGGTCGCCTTCTATCTCTCCGGCCAACTGCTGACCGAGGACTACTACGTCGCCAACAAGCTGATGAAGGGCTTCATCGGCAGCGCCAATGTCGACACCAATTCGCGGCTGTGCATGGCCTCGTCCGTCGCCGGCCATCGTCGCGCATTTGGCGCCGACACCGTTCCCGGATGCTATGAAGACCTCGACGAGGCGGATCTCCTCGTGCTGGTCGGTTCCAACGCAGCCTGGTGCCATCCGGTGCTGTACCAGCGCATGCTCGCCAACAAACAGCAGCGCGGCGCGCGCATTGTCGTGATCGATCCGCGGCGGACCGATACCGTCGGCGATGACGATCTGTTTCTGGGGTTGAAACCGGGCACCGATACCGCACTATTCAGCGGGTTGCTGGTGTACCTTGCAGAAAACGGCGCGCTCGATCGCGACTATATCGATCGCTACACGTCGGGTTTTGACGAAGCGATCGCGCGCGCACGGAGCGTGGCCGGCAGCGTCGGCGCGACGGCGCTTGCGACCGGCCTCTCCGAGCACGATGTCGCGACGTTCTTCCAGATGTTCGCCAGGACGCCGCGCGTCGTCACGATGTATTCGCAAGGCGTCAACCAGTCTGCGCAGGGCACCGACAAGGTCAACGCCATCCTCAATTGCCACCTGGCCACGGGCCGGATCGGCAAGATCGGCGCATCGCCGTTCTCGCTGACGGGGCAGCCCAACGCGATGGGTGGGCGCGAGGTCGGCGGGCTCGCCAACCAACTCGCCGCCCATATGGGATTTTCGCCGCCGGATATCGACCGCGTGCGCCGGTTCTGGAAGGCGCCGCGCATCGCCACCCATGAGGGGCTGAAGGCGGTGCAGATGTTCGATGCCATCGCGCGCGGCGAGATCAAGGCGCTGTGGGTGATGGGCACCAATCCGGCGGTGTCGCTGCCGAACGCCGACGGCGTCCGCGAGGCACTGAAGAAACTCGAACTGTTCGTCGTTTCCGAGAATGTGGTCTCCAACGACACGGTCGATGCAGGGCCGCATGTGCTGCTGCCGGCGCAGGCCTGGGGCGAAAAATCGGGCACGGTCACCAATTCGGAGCGGCGCATCTCGCGACAGCGCACGTTCCTGAGCGCGCCCGGCGAGGCGCGGCCCGATTGGTGGATCATGGCCGAGGTAGCGAAGCGGCTCGGCTTTGGCGCGGCGTTCAGCTTTGGATCGGTGGCAGAGATCTTCCGCGAGCACGCCGCGCTGTCGGCGTTCGAGAACAATGGCGGTCGCGATTTCGACATCGGCGCGCTCGCGTCCTTGTCGGAAGACGACTTCGATGCGATGGCGCCGGTGCAGTGGCCGGTCCGGCAGGGCGCCGATCCGCAAGCGCGGTTCTTCGCCGACGGCGGATTCTTCGCCAACGATTTCAAGGCCCGCTTCATCGCGCCCGAAGTCCCGGCATTGCGCACCGAGACCACGGCCGCGCGGCCATTGCGGCTGAACACCGGCCGCATCCGGGACCAGTGGCACACCATGA
>DAIMKE010000855.1:0-3652 GCA_036721875.1 Bradyrhizobium sp.
ATCGGCCAGGAGCGCTATCTCGTCAGCCTGTTCGTGGACATGCGCGGCTCGACCAGGCTTGCGGAGAAGCGCCTGCCGTTCGACACCGTGTTCATCGTCAACCGCTTCCTCGGCGCGGTATCGCAAGCGGTCATCGAAAGCGGCGGCAGGCCGAACCAGTTCGTCGGCGACGGCATGCTGGCGCTGTTCGGCCTTGCGACCAGCCGGCGGCAGGCCTGCCGCCAAGCACTGAAGGCGGCGGCGCTGATCGCGGCCAATGTCGATGAGCTCAACAGGTTTCTCGAGCACGATCTGCGCGAACCGCTTCGCTTCGGCATCGGCATCAACGGCGGCGAGGTGATCGTCGGCGACATCGGCTACCGCGATCACATGGTGTTCACCGCACTCGGCGATCCCGTCAATGTTGCGGCCCGGCTGCAGGACATGACCAAGACCCTTGCATGCGAGGCCGTGATCTCGGATGAGGTTCGCGCCACTGCGGGGATAGATGCCGACGCGCTGCCGGAGCAGGAAGTCGCGATCCGCGGACGCAACGAGCCGATGATCGTGCGCACCGTGATGGATACGCGAATGCTGCTCGCGCTGGTTAACGAAGAGCAAAACGCGGCAGCCTGAAACCTCTATGCCGATCGTCGCTGGCGGACTGTGAACGTCCGCTACTGATCCGACGCATTCGGTTCGACTCGAGCACCGGTCGCGCAAGACGCGGCCGGAGTTTCACGCACTCACCACCTGATCGCGAATAATCAATAATGCTCGCGCGGAGCGCGCGTCCAGCGGGAAAATCCGCCCATACGGAGGCCGGACAATGCAACCCGGTTTGGAGCCATTCCAGGCGTCACGGAAGGCAGCGCGCGCCAGCTCCCGACATTCGAACCGGCGGTGCCTGGCCGGCTCAAAAAGGCGAGAAATCGGCAAAAAGCCTGAAATTAGTCCCGATTTGGGACAGTTTTGCCGATTTCGCCGTTCCGTTTGCGCTACCCAGCCTGCCCCAACGCGCGTATCCTTGCGTTCCGGGCATGCCGGTATGTGCGGGGACCGACGGCTCGTTTTGTTTTGTTAATTCCGCGGAGACGACGTGAATGGCTAAAGGTACGGTGAAGTGGTTCAACCCGACCAAGGGATACGGGTTCATTCAGCCCTCGAATGGCGGCAAGGACGTGTTCGTTCATATTTCAGCAGTTGAGAAGGCTGGTCTTTCGACACTCAATGAAGGGCAGTCCGTCGAATACGAAGAGATTGCCAATCGCGGCAAGACCTCGGCCGAAAACCTCAAGGTCTAGTGCCAACGCGCGATCGGTAACGGCACGCTCTCGGAAGTAATCCGGGAGTCGAGCTGAAAAAAATTTCCAGGCAACTGTGAGCGTTCGGCGGAGCGGGCACCCGCTTCATCGTGCACGAATATCAAAACGTGCATTGGCACCGACCGCTCAATCTTCTTTTACCCATTTTTGAACCGTCATCACGTCCGGTGGCTGCAAATAGCCCCGCGGCCAGAGATCGACGACCCATTCGACCTTGGTGGCGCGCTCGACCAGGACAGCCGTGTTGTGCGGCGTCTGCAACACAAGCGTATTGCCGCGATAATGCGGATCGCCGATCACATGATGTTTCAGGAGGCCCCACTCCCGCAGCACGAGCAGCAGGCTGGTGGTGTTGCGGGTGGTGTCCCAGCAATCGTAATTGTGCTTGTCGTCGAAATAGCGAAAATCCGCTTTCGCCACGCGCTTGCTGGTGCCGAGGATCGGCCCCATGCGCCGGTCGAACCACACGACGACCTTCTGCACCGCGGCGCGCTCGGCCGCAGCCGAGGCGCGTCCCGCCGCCATGATCTGCGTCAGCGCCTTGCGATCGGCAGCGGTGAAATCCAGGATCTCGCGGCGACGGCAAACAAAGCCGTAGCAGACGGTCATCGAATTGGCTGATGGCGGGTAGATTGACACCGAGGTGTAGAGTTGCGCGACCGCCGCACTCATCTCGATCGCCTTCGCCGGGACGGCGCCAGGCAGCGCCGCGACGAGAACGCCGAGCACAGCCGCGAACTTCCCTAGCTGACCGCCGTCTCTCATGATCCTGCTATTCCCAAGGAACGGGCGCTTGAGGATTAGCGCGGCACTTTTGCGCTGCCAATATCCAAGCCCGCGATCTGTGGATCACGCTGCAGAATTCGCTCCGATGTGTTGCCTTTGCGCCAGTTGGTTCCCGGGGGGCCTCGCCGACCGGCAGGAGTCCAGCCGGTGCGAGCCGGGCAGTCATTGCCCTATCGAACTACGGTTCTACCGGAGGTAAGCTGGCTTCAATCGAGAGAATCCCATGCCGATCCAGCCACCAGAGGCTCCGCCCTTCAGCGCCCCCTACGCACGCGACGATCGCGCCATGGCCAGCCGCCTGCTTCAGGGCGCGCGGCTGGATGGCGCGAAGGAGACGCGTATCGATCGCACCGCAACGGGGCTGATCGAAGCCATCCGCGCCAATGATGACCGGCTCGGCGGGGTGGAAGACATGCTGCGGGAGTTCGCGCTGTCGACCAAGGAAGGTCTGGCGCTGATGGTGCTGGCGGAAGCGCTGCTGCGCGTGCCCGACGCCCGCACCGCCGACCAGTTCATCGAGGACAAGCTCGGGCAGGGCGATTTCGTCCATCACGAGACACGATCGAGCGCCTTCCTGGTCAACGCCTCGGCCTGGGCGCTCGGCATGTCGGCGCGGGTGATCCAGCCCGGCGAGACGCCGCAAGGCACCATCGGGCGGCTCACCAAGCGGCTCGGCGCGCCCGCAGTGCGGGCCGCGACGCGGCAGGCGATGCGCCTGATGGGCAACCACTTCGTGCTGGGCGAGACCATCGAGGCTGCGCTTTCACGCGCCCGCCCGCGCTATTCGCGCCACCAGCGCTATTCATTCGACATGCTCGGCGAAGGCGCGCGCACCGCCGAGGACGCCGTGCGCTACTTCGATTCCTACGCAAGCGCGATCGAGGCGATCGGCCGCACTGCCAACGATCGTTCCCTGCCGGACCGCCCCGGCATCTCGGTCAAGCTCTCAGCATTGCATCCGCGCTTCGAGGCGGTGAGCCGCGAGCGCGTGATGGCTGAATTGGTCCCGCGCCTGATCGACCTCGCGCGGCAAGCGAAGGCCCATGACCTGAATTTCACAGTCGACGCCGAGGAAGCTGACCGGCTGGAACTGTCGCTCGATGTGATAGCCGCAGCCTTCCGAAATCCATCGCTGGCAGGCTGGGACGGCTTTGGTTTGGCGATCCAGGCCTATCAGAAGCGCGCCGCCGACGTGATCGATTACGTCGATAATCTCGCGCACAGCCTCGACCGCAAATTGATGGTGCGGCTGGTGAAGGGCGCCTATTGGGACACCGAGATCAAGCGCGCGCAGGAGCGCGGGCTCGACGGCTATCCGGTATTCACCCGCAAGGCGATGACCGACCTGAACTACGTCGCTTGCGCACGGCAATTGCTGGCGCTGCGGCCACGGATCTTTCCGCAATTCGCCACCCACAACGCGCTGACGGTCGCCACCATCCTCGAACTGGCGGAAGGCGAGGCTGGCGGATTCGAATTCCAGCGCCTGCACGGCATGGGTGACGCGCTGTATGCAAGGCTTGGCGAAGACCGCCCTGATATCTCCCATCGCACCTACGCGC
>DAIMKE010000856.1:0-3646 GCA_036721875.1 Bradyrhizobium sp.
CGTATTTCTCGGGGCAATCAGGCAAGACGTTGACGGCCGGGTCAAGCCCGGCCATGACGCGAAAACGTGATTGAGGAAACCGATGATCCCTTCGCTCAAGCCCGGCGCGAAACTCCTGAAAGTCGATGGTCCCACAATTGAAACCGCGCGCCTGATCCTGCGGCCATGGCGGATCAGCGACATTGCCGCGAATACGGCGATGCTGTCCGATCCCGGTACGGCGCGCTTCATCACGCCGGACGGTGTTGCGATCACCACAGAGATCGGCGGCTGGCGCAACGCTGCCGTGATCTCAGGCCATTGGGCGCTGTACGGCTTCGGCATGTTCGCCGTCGAGGAAAAGTCGAGCGGTCAGTATATCGGACGCGTCGGGCCGTGGTGCCCGCCCGGGTGGCCGGGCTTTGAGGTCGGCTGGGGCATCGCCCGCGAATGGCGCGGCCAGGGTTATGCGGCGGAAGCGGCGCGGGCGTCGATCGACTGGGTGTTCGCCACCTTCGAGATCGACGAGATCATCCATTGCATCGAATCCGTCAACGCGCCGTCACAAGCTGTCGCGCGGCGGTTGGGCGCGCGGAGGGAAGGCGAGGTCGATTTGTCCGGCAAGATCAACGAGCGCTGGGTGACTTCCCGCCGGGCGTGGGCTGGCCAAAATTGAACGGGGCATCGAATTGCATTAAATTCGGCTGAGCGCATATCCCTGCGCGGACTGGACCGCATGATGCTGCTCCCCACTCTCGACATCGCTTTGCGTGGCGCCACTGTCGCGCTGCTGCTGGTGCTCGCGGCGTCGCTGTTTCGCGGTTTCGGAACGGTGCTCGCAGGTAGGCTCGCGGCGGCTTTCGCGCTGGGGTCGGCGGCGCACGCCGTGACCTATTCGATCGGTGCGACGTCGCCGGTCTCGATCGCGCACGCGCCGCTGATCGCGCTGTCGACCGGCAATGTCGTGGTGTTCTGGCTGTTCACGCGGGCGCTGTTCGACGAGGGATTCAGGCTGCGCTGGTGGCACGCGCTGGTCTGGGCAGCGGTGGCTGCATTCAGTTTCGTGAATTGCATGTGGATTGCGCCGGCATCCGGCGCGCGGCTGTCCATCGTCGCGATCAACCTGATCGCGCTCGGCTTCATCGCGCTGGCGGTTACGCAGACTATCGCCTCCTGGTCGTCCGATCTGGTCGAACGACGCCGCAGCGTCCGCGTCTTCATCGTCAGCGCCGCGGCATTGTATGGCGGTCTGAATGCGGTGCTGCAGATCGCGATGTCCGGCAGCAGCAGTGCTGAAATCGCCAATACCGTGAATTTGACGGCTCTGGCCGGCGTGGCGGCCGCGATCTGTTATGCGATGTTGCGCGTCGATGGCGCCGACCTGTTCCCGGTTGTGCCCGAAGCCGCGGCCAAAACAGGCGGCCCGGCAGTAATCGAACCCAGCGCCGCGGACCAGAAACTCATCGATGCGCTGATGCGGTTGATGGCGGATGAGCGCATCTACCGTCACGACAACGTCACCATCGGCACGCTCGCGACCAGGCTCGGAACCCCCGAGTATAGATTGCGGCGGCTGATCAACCAGCGGCTCGGCTACCGCAATTTCAATGTCTTCCTCAACGAGCACCGGATTGCGGAAGCCAAGGCCGCGCTGGCCGATCCGAGCCAGGCCGAAGTCCCCGTCATCACGATCGCGATGGATGCGGGCTTCCAGTCGCTCGGGCCCTTCAACCGGGCCTTCAAGGCCACAACGGGTGTTACGCCCACGGAATATCGCCGGCTCAAGGTCACCGCGGCCTGATCTCCAGGTTATTGTAATCACTTCTGTATTTCGAAATCGGCGAGGCGTTTCCAGCTTCGGCCAGGACGATTTCCAATTCCGGCGAGCCACCATCTGCGAACTCGCCATCCTGCCCGGCGCGCGCTGATGCGTCATGCTGGAGGCCCATGTGACCCGACGAAATCTCATCCTCGTTCTCGCCACCACCACCGCTCTCAGTGGGCTGGCGCTGTCGGCCGCGCGCGCCCGCGACGTTCCCAAGGTCGCGACGGGGTTTGTCGCCAATATTCTCTGCTCGGAAACCTTTGTGTCCGGCCAGTCGCCGGAGCGGGTCTTTGCGGAAACCACGGCCGCGATGCCGGGCGCCGGTCTCATCACCTGGGCGATGGGCTACAAGGTCGATCGCGCGCGGCGGGACGTCACGGTGACATTGTTCGGCTTCGGCAAGAGCCACGCGGTCTATCGCGAGGGCTTTGGCTGCTACCTCGATCATGGCGACGCGGTCACCGAAGCTTCGCCGCTCGCCGAAGAGCTCAGGCGGGCGCAGGTGCTATTGCCGGATATCGCCGGCGCTGCCGTGGTTGCTCCGGCAAGTCCGCAACTGGCGGGCGCGCTCGATCGCGCCTTCGCCGAGCCCGAGCGGCCTCCGCTGCGCCACACCAAGGCGGTGGTGGTCGTGAAGGACGGCCGTGTCGTCGCCGAGCGCTATGCGGATGGTTACGGCATCGATACCCCGATCCTCGGCTTCTCCGCGACCAAGTCCGTCATTTCGGCGCTGACAGGCATTCTGGTGCGAAAGGGCGCGCTTTCGCTCAACGATCCTGCGCCGATCGCAGCGTGGAGGCGCGCTGGCGATCCGCGGGGATCAATAACGGTCGATCATCTCCTGCGCCACACCGCGGGGCTGGCGCTGGGCAGTTCGCTGCAGGCCTCGCTCGCCTCGGTGCTGGAGCCGGTCAACCGGATGAAGTTCATGAAATCGGACATGGCCGGATATGCCGAGAGCATCGAACTGGCGACGCCGCCCGGCAGCGCCTGGAACTACAATGACGGCAATACCGTCATCCTCTCGCACTTGATCCGCAATGCCACCGGCGGACGTCCTGCCGGAGTGATGCGGTTCGCGCGAGAAGAACTGTTCGCGCCGCTCGGCATGCGCAACGTCACGATCGAGTTCGACGCATCAGGCAATCCGGAAGGATCGAGCCAGATGCTGGCAAGCGCGCGCGACTGGGCGCGTTTCGGGATGCTCTATCTCGGTGACGGCGTGGTCGGCGGCAAACGCATCCTGCCGGAGGGGTGGGTAAATTATTCGGCGTCGCCGACGCCAAATGCCTGGGTCGGCATGGGGGCTGGCTTCTGGACCAATCGCGGCGACAGCTTTGGCGCATCCTACCGGATCGAGCGCGGCTGGCCGCGCGATGCTTTCTTCGCCAAGGGCACGATCGGGCAATATGTGATCATCGTGCCGTCGGAGCGGCTGGTCATCGTCCGGCTCGGCCGGTCGCCGAACTGGCCGCCGGAAGCCGACGGCGTGTTCGACCTCGTGCGTGATGTGGTTGCGGCCACCGGCAATAAGGGAAAGCTGGCGGGCGCCGACTGACGGTAGCTGCTACTGTCGTCCCAACTGCGTGGCCTTCTCGACGCGATCGAATCTTTCGAGCGAAAGGATCGCGTCGGCGAGTTGGTCGGCGCGGCCGTTCAGCACCGGGCGGGCAAGCGTGAGGAACTTCTGCTGCATCGCCTGCGCGTCCGGAAACGAATCCGGCTCGCCGGAGGGATCGGCGTAGAGCCGCTCATGCACGCCGTCGTCGGTGGTGATGGAGACGCGTGCGCCGAACGGATGGGTGCGGCCGATCTCGAGGCGGTCGTCCTGCACCACGTCGA
>DAIMKE010000857.1:0-3642 GCA_036721875.1 Bradyrhizobium sp.
GCTTCTACACCAAGACCAAGACGGTGACCTCGCGCTGGCCGTCCGGCGTCAAGGAGGGTGCCGAGTTCTCGATCCCGACGATGAAGTAACGCGTCTAAGCCTGGCAGCGAGATGCATTTCGCGCTCAACGAGGACCAGATCGCCGTCCGCGACATGGCGCGGGCGTTTGCGGCCGAGAAGATCGCGCCGCATGCGCTGCGCTGGGACGAGGAGAAGTATTTCCCGGTCGACGTGATGCGGGAAGCGGCCACGCTCGGGATGGGCGGCATCTACATCAAGGATGACGTCGGCGGCTCGGCAATGACCCGCTTCGACGCCGCGCTGATCTTCGAGGCACTGGCGACCGGGTGCCCGACCGTGTCGGCGTTCATCTCGATCCACAACATGGCGTCCTGGATGATCGATGCTTATGGCGACGACACCCAGCGGCAGAAGTGGTTGCCAAAACTCTGCGTGATGGAGCTGATCGCGAGCTACTGCCTCACCGAGCCGAGCGCGGGCTCGGACGCCGCGGCGCTGCGGACCCGCGCGGTGCGTGAGCGTGATCATTATGTCCTGAACGGGCAGAAGCAGTTCATTTCGGGAGCTGGCAGTACTGACTTGCTGGTGGCGATGGTGCGGACCGGCGGCGACGGTCCCGGCGGCGTCTCGACGCTCGTCATCGACGGCAAGGCGCCGGGCGTGTCGTTCGGCGCCAACGAGCGCAAGATGGGCTGGAACGCGCAGCCGACCCGCGCGGTGATGTTCGAGAACGCCCGCGTGCCGGTCGAAAACCGTCTGGGCGAGGAAGGCATCGGCTTCAAGATCGCAATGGCCGGGCTCGACGGCGGCCGCATCAATATCGCGGCCTGCTCGCTCGGGGGCGCGCAAAATGCGCTGGAAAAATCGCTGGCCTACATGAAGGAACGCAAGGCGTTTGGAAAGCGCCTCGACGAATTCCAGGCGTTGCAGTTTCGCCTCGCCGACATGGCGACCGAACTGGAGGCGGCGCGGACTTTCGTCTGGCGTGCCGCCGCGGCGCTCGACCGCAAGGATGCGGACGCGACCATGCTGTGCGCGATGGCCAAGCGCTTTGGCACCGACGTCGGTTTCGAGGTCGCCAACCAGTCGCTGCAGCTCCATGGCGGCTACGGCTATTTGAGCGAATACGGCATCGAGAAGATCGTGCGCGATCTGCGCGTGCACCAGATCCTGGAAGGGACCAACGAGATCATGCGGCTGATTGTTTCGCGCAAGCTGATCGAGGGCGCGCGATGATCGACGCTCCTGTCGCAGAGGGCGACCTGATCGCGCGCAAGGAAGGCTCGGCCGGCATCATCCGCCTGAACCGTCCGAAGGCCATCAATGCCGTGACGCTGGAGATGTTCCACGACATCGACAAGGCGCTCGATGCCTTCGAGAAGGATCCCGCGGTCGCGGTGATCCTGCTTGAAGGCGCGGGAGAACGCGGGCTTTGCGCCGGCGGCGACATCCGCGCACTCTGGGAAAGTTCCAAGGTCAAGGGCGACCTCGGCAAGATCCTGTGGCGCGACGAATATATCCTGAATGCGCGGATCAAGAAATTCCCAAAACCCTATGTCTCGTTCATGGACGGCATCGTGATGGGCGGCGGCGTCGGCCTGTCGGCGCATTCGGCGCATCGCGTGGTTACAGAGAAGACGAAACTGGCGATGCCAGAGGTCGGCCTCGGTTTCTTCCCCGATGTCGGCGGCACGTGGCTGCTGTCGCGTTCGCCCGGCGAGATCGGGACCTACTTCGGATTGACCGGTCAGACCATGAACGGCCCAGACGCGGTTTACGCCGGCTTTGCCGATGTAGTGGTGCGGTCCGAAGAGCTCCCCGCTCTACGCGAAGTTCTTGCTCGGGCCGCACCCGGCATCCCCTCCCGCGATATCAGAACTCTGATCGAAACCTTTACGACAGACGAAAACGCAGGCCCCGTCGCGGCGATGCAATCGAAAATCGATCGCTGTTTTGCGTACGATCGTATGGAAGACATCATGGCTGCGTTGCAGCGCGACGCTTCGGACTTTGCGCAGGCGACCTTGAAAGCGCTGAACGAAAAGTCGCCGCGCGGCATGGTGGTGACATTGAAGCTGCTGCGGCTGGCGCGCACTGCGCGCTCGCTGGAGGAGTGCCTGGTGCGCGAATATCGCGCTGCGCTCGAAGTGTTCGCCAGCGACGATTTCCGCGAGGGCGTGCGCGCTGCGGTGATCGACAAGGACCGGAGCCCAAAATGGTCGCCACCGCGAATTGATGACGTGACGCCGGCAATGGTCGCGCCTTACTTCGCGGAGATCGGCGCCGACGAGTTGAAGTTTCCCTGATCAATACACAAAAAATTCAAGCGGAGGATTCGAGATGGCAAATATCGCATTCATTGGCCTCGGCAACATGGGCGGGCCGATGGCCGCCAACCTGGTCAAGGCCGGCCACGAGGTCACCGCGTTCGATCTGGTCGCGGCCTCGCGCGATCAGGCAAAGGCCGACGGCGCTGGCATCGCGGAGAGTTCGGTTGCGTCCGTGAAGGGCGCCGACGTCGTCATCACCATGTTGCCCGCGGGCAAGCATGTGCTGTCGGTGTGGAACGAAGTGATCCCGGCGATGGCCAAGGGCACGCTGATCATCGATTGCTCGACCATCGACGTCGAGAGCGCCAAACAGGCCCACGCGCTGGCGGCAAAGCACGGCGCGCTCTCGGTCGATGCGCCGGTGTCGGGCGGAACCGGCGGCGCCAAGGGCGCGACGCTCACTTTCATGTGCGGCGGCGAGGACAAGGCTTTTGCGGCGGCAAAACCCGTGCTGGAGAGCATGGGCAAGAAAATCGTGCATTGCGGCGGCGCGGGCGCGGGGCAGGCGGCCAAGATCTGCAACAATATGATATTGGGCATTTCCATGATCGGGGTCGGCGAGGCCTTTGCGCTGGCGGAAAAACTCGGCCTGTCGCATCAGGCACTGTTCGACGTTGCCTCGACTTCCTCGGGCCAGTGCTGGGCGCTGACCTCCTATTGCCCGGTGCCGGGCCCGGTGCCGGCCTCGCCAGCGAATAACGGCTACAACCCGGGATTTGCCTCGGCGCTGATGGTGAAGGATCTGACGCTCGCGCAGGACGCGGCCAACGCCGCGGGCGCTGCGACGCCGCTGGGCAAGCACGCGCAGGAGATCTACAAGGCGTTCGACGCCGCCGGCCATGGCGGGGTGGATTTTTCCGGCATTATCCAGCACGTTCGGAGTCTCGCCGCGAAATAACGGAGGCCCGATGACGAGTTTTCAGGACGCACGCGCCTTTCTGCTCAAGCACCGCACCGATTACGATGCGGCCGTGAAGGGCTTTCGCTGGCCGGATCCGGTCCCGTTCAACTGGGCGCTCGACTGGTTCGATGCGGAACTCGCAGGCAATGCCGACAGCCGGGACCGCACCGCGCTTTGGATCGTCGATGCCGGCCACAAGGAAACGAAGCTTGCCTTCGCGACGTTGTCGGCCCGTTCCAATCAAGTGGCGAACTTCCTGCGTGCGCAGGGGCTCAAGCGCGGCGATCATCTGCTGCTGCTGCTCGGCAATGTCGTGCCGCTGTGGGAGACCATGCTGGCGGCGATGAAGCTCGGCGTGGTGGTGATCCCCGCGACCATGTTGCTCACGCC
>DAIMKE010000858.1:0-3638 GCA_036721875.1 Bradyrhizobium sp.
CGTCCAGCCTCGGCGACACCTCGACGCTGGCCGATCCCGCCGTGGTCGACGATCTCGTCCAGAACCGGAAGAACAAGAAGGGCGCGTCGGCCTAATCAAGACGCCCATTTCCTGCACGACTCACGCGTTTGTTAGCGGCAGGACCTGAACCCCGGGCGCTTCGGCGCCCGGTGTTGTTTTCAGGTCATTTACTTTGATTCGAACATTTCCTTTGCTCCCCTCGACTAAAAGAGTCTCGACGCCGGCGTGGAAACCGCCCGGTGAATACACGTGGTCAAAAATGCGTGGACGGGACGCGGGCCGGCAAGCGGCTTGCATGACTTTTTGAGGGCCCTGGAAGGGGCGGGCGAGCGGGAGCAGGTAATGTCGATGCGGATTGCGGTGGCGCTGGCCGCCACCATCGGTGCGGCTGTTGCGATGTCGTCCGCGGCGCAGGCGCGGCCGGAACTGGTCGAGGTCAACGGCGAATACGCGCCGGGCACGATCGTGGTGAAGACCCACGAACGAAAGCTTTATCTCATTCTCGATTACGGCCGCGCCATGCGCTATCCCGTCGGCGTCGGCAAGACCGGCAAGCAGTGGACCGGCACGACCACGATCGACGGCAAATACCGCAACCCGGCCTGGTCGCCGCCGAGCGCCGTCAGGCGCGACAAGCCCGACATGCCCGACGTCATCCCAGGCGGCTCGCCGCGCAACCCGATGGGCGTCGCCGCGATGACCTTGGCCGGCGGCGAATATGCCATCCACGGCACCAACGTGCCGGGTTCGGTCGGCGGCTTCGTCTCCTACGGCTGCATCCGCATGCTCAACGACGACATCACCGACCTCTATCAACGCGTCTCGATCGGCACCACCGTGACGGTGACGCGCTGATCGCGAATTGGCGCTTGAAATACAGCAATCTGTACAATGGCTTGGAGGGATCGTGACGAACACCTGACATGCAAACGTCGATCGATGTGTTCCCTTCATGTTCTCAGTTGACTCTTGACGAATCTGCACTGATTCGGTACATTTTTCACGGGCAGGCACGCGCCGGAACCACCCCGAGTTGCCTTAGAGCGGCAGCATCCTAGCGATGTGGATCAGGGGCCGGGGGCCTGCCCGCTCATTTTATTCTACGAACGATTTGAAGAATTCAAGCTGTGCGGCATCTGCGTTGCACTTGAAAAACGATGGTACCGGAGTGACGCCGCGATTGAGGGCACTTCCACCTTTGGCACGCAGAACGCGCGTCTTTAAAAGTTGAGCGTACGCCGGTTCATAGTTCCCGTAGAAGTTTGGCTCTACGGCAACAAAGAATGCGCTCGTAACGCAGTCGGCGATTTGCAGGCCCGCCCACTTGCTGTGATTTTCGACGGCGATATCGTCGACGTTCAGAACCTTCCAATTGATAGATCGGACCGGCTGCATGACCTCGCGGCCATCTCGCATAAGTCCGAGATACTCTTTCATCGTTTGATAGTTCGTTCCGCTTCTCCGCGAAAATACTAGCTTCAACGAACACGCCGATGGATGCGAGTTCTCGGCGCAAGCCGCTGTTATACGCTCCAAAAGCCACCGGACCAGATAGTTGTAGAGGTAGCCTTTCTTTTTGAACGTGACCTCAAAACGGGTGCCAGGAATTGTAACTTTGTGGGAAAGCGTTACGCATACCTCAAGCGGAAACGCAGCAATTTCCTGACACACCACAACTTTTTGCGCATGCTTAAGGTCGCGAAAGTGAAGGTCGCGAGATTGGCGTTTCGCAAAGCGCGTTACGATTTGGTCTCTCAGTGCCGGGAGCCTGAGATCGTTCTCGCGACTCACAATGCACGCTCCAAGAACGAGCCAGCGGGATTGACCGCCCACTGGACCAGCAGCCAACTTACCAAAGCCTTCGTCGCCGGCCTCATCAATGTATGCTACGTATTCTTTCATAGACAACTTCGAGTTGAATATGAGACAGCAGACGAAAAAGCTACGGAGGAGTCAAACTGAAAATCTCCGTAGATCGCGCACCCGCGCAGCATTTTTTGCGCTAGCTAGCGGCACCAGCCGCTGCGATGTCCGCCGCCATAACTGCGGGCATGACCTGCGGCTATCATCGCGGCCGAAACATTTCCGTTGCGCCGCGTGACGACGTCGGCCACGACCCGGCCGCCGTATTTATCCGGCCCGATATTGAAGATCCTGACATCACCTTCGCCGAGCAGCGCGCGCAACGCCGCGGTCGCGGCTTCGGCCATCTGCAATTCCTGCGGACAGGCGGCCTTCAGCTCTGGCGCATCGATGCCGCGCAGACGAACCCGCGTGGTCAGGTCAAGGTCCGGCGGCAAATGAACCCGCGCCTCGAATGTGTCGCCATCGATGGTGCGGATCACGTCGACGGGGTGGCGCACATCGGGACTTCCGGCCCGCCGCAAAACCATCTCGGCGTCACGCGCGGCCTGGCTGTCGATGGGATTGAGCGACGAATCGGCCGGCAGAAACCGGTGCATCCACTGCCGCACCGGCAGCGTCGTCGCCGCCGCTACGCAAATCACGAATATCCAGGGCAGCGCTGCCGACAGCCGGCGGCGCCGGTAACCGCTGCGGGGCTTCCTGTATGTGTTTGTTCTTTCATACGGGGGCATTCCCCGGACTAAGGGTGAGTCGGCTCATCCCTTCAAGGCCGCCGCCCTAGAAATCCGAGGCGATGCCGTTCCGCTCCCAGTCGCCGTAACGAGTCGGTTCCAGGCCCTTCGGACCCTGAAACTCCTTCTGATAGGCAACTGCGCTGGCGCCGGCCGCCTTGCGGCGGGCCTCGGCTTCGGCGAGCGCGCGCTGGGCGGCTGGCGTTAACGTCTTGCGTTCCGAACTGGACGCTATGATTGGGTAATTGTCCGTCATCTCAAACTCCCATAGCACAGGTATGGGCGCACAGCAGACATCACAATCGCGAAATTGTCTGTGGCGATTCTTACATTTGGCATATTCGCATGCCAAAGAAGTTTTCGATTTCAACGGCATGAGCCAGAACCTTTCGCTTTCCGAGACATTGCCGATTCATGCCCCCTTCGAGATTCGCAGTACCTGCCGAAGTGCCCGGTCTCGCAGCGCGGCGCATTGCGGCCGACATTCTCGACGGCGTCCTTCACAAGCAACGCACCCTTGACGACCAACTCGACGGCGCTGGCGCGCATCCCGGCCTGAAGTCGCTGGCCGATCGCGACCGCGCGCTGATGCGGCGGCTGGTGGCGACGATCCTGCGGCGGCTCGGCACGCTCGGCCACCTGCTGTCGCGCCTGCTCGATCGCGGCGTTCCGACCGACGCGCCCCGCGCGCAGAGCGCGTTGTTGATCGGCGCCGCGCAAATTCTCTGGATGGACGTGCCCGATCACGCCGCCGTCGATCTTTCGGTGCGGCTGGTGCAGTCGGATCGGCGCGCCGCAAAATATGCCGGGCTGGTCAACGCCGTGCTGCGCCGCTGCGCCCGCGAGGGCCAGCCGCTGATCGACGAAGTCAAGGCGCAGACGCTCGACATTCCGCCCTGGCTGCTGGCGCGCTGGATCGCCGCCTACGGCGAGAGCACGGCGCGCGAGATGGCGACCGCCATCGGCCACGAGCCGTCGCTCGACATCACCGTGAAGTCCGACGCGCAGCACTGGGCGACC
>DAIMKE010000859.1:0-3637 GCA_036721875.1 Bradyrhizobium sp.
CGTCAGGTTTTGCGACTAAGACAAGCGCCGTCGCCATTCACCTTCATTAAATCGGACCCAACACCCCGGAAAACCATAGGTTTTCCGGGGTGTTGGACGCTTTGTGGCCCGAAAAAACCGTTTTTTTCAGCCATCAAAAGGAACGTTTACTTTCGATTGACCCTTGTGCGCTCTTTTGGCGAGACGGCGGTTCGAAATCAGCGTGTGAGTTACCTCTAAACCCGGCGCCCGACGGCGCCTCCCAGGAGAGCCCAGGACATGAAGAAGACATTTGCTGCCTTGGTCGCGGTTGCAACGATTGCCGGTTCGCTCGCAGCGACGCCTGCCAGCGCACAGCGCGGCGTTGCCGCGGGCGTGGCAGCCGGCCTGCTCGGCGGCGCCATCATCGGCGGCGCGATCGCCTCCAGCCGCCCGGCCTATGGCGGCCCGGTCTACGTGGAAGAAGCGCCCTACCCGGCGTGCCGCATGGTGCGCGAACGCTTCTGGGACGGTTATGACTGGCGCTATCGCCGCGTCGAGGTCTGCAACTGATCTGACCGACCGACGCGCCCGGCGGGTGCGTCCTGATATCCAAAGCCCGGCCTCTCGGCCGGGCTTTCTGTTTGGATCAGCGCCCGCCGCTCATCGAGCGCAGAACGGCCTCGCTGGGCCAGCAATCGACCTTCAACCCCGCAGACTTCTGATAAGCCCCCAGCGCCGCACGGGTCTGCATGCCGGCCTTGCCGTCGAGCTTGTCTTTGTAGAGGCCGATCCGCGTCAGGTGACGCTGCATCGCCTCGACATCGGCGGAGCGCAACTGCGTCGTCGCGGTCCATGGCGTTGCGAACGGCTGCGGATTTATCATGCGATCGGCGAGATGGCCGACGAACAGCACATACAGGTCGGAGAAATTGTATTCCTTGATGACGAAGTAGTTCTTCGTGGTCAGGAACGCCGGGCCATAGATGCCTTCCACCTGCAACAGCGAGGCCGGTTGCGCCTGCTCGGCTGCGCTCAGTCTCTGCCCGCGCACCGGCACAAAGCCCGCGCGCAGCCATTCGGCGATCGGCTTCGTCACCTCGGGCACGCCCATGGTGCAATCGGCATTGGCGGGCGCCTTCACCTCATAGGCCCAGCGCACGCCCGGCTGCCAGCCCTTGTTGACGAGTTGCTGTGCCGCGGAGGCCAATGCATCTGGCACCGAATTCCAGATGTCGACACGGCCGTCCCCGTCGAGGTCGATGCCGTGCTTGTAATATTCGCCCGGCAGGAACTGCGTGAGGCCGGTTGCGCCGGCCCAGGACGAGCGGAAATCCTTGCGCGCCACGGCGCCCTCGCCGAGCAGCTTCAGCGCGAGGATGAACTCGCCCCGGAATTGATCCTTGCGCCGGCCGACATAGGCCTGCGTCGCGACCACGCGCAGCGTGTCGTAAGGCAGCCGGTAGCGCCCGTAATCGGTCTCGCGGCCCCAGATCGCGAGAACAACGCTGGCTGGCACGCCGAAACGCTTTTCGATTTCGCCGAGCGCCGCGCGATGCTTCTGCATCAGCTTCTGCCCCTCGGCCGCCAGCCGCGCGATCGAGGCTTCCTTCACATAGTCTGCCGGCACCTGCACGAACTCGGCCTGCGACGGCGCGCCGGTCGCGGGCCGGCCCGGCAGCAACAGATCGGGCAGTTTGTAGTCGGGCTCCAGCCCGCGCGTTTCGCGATCGAACGTGGCGCGCGATACCCCGGCGGCCTGCGCCTCCGGCCACAGCGAGGCGATGAACTGGGCGAAGGCAGCGTCGGCCGCGTACGCCGGGCGTACGATGCCCGGTGTCATCGCCACCAGCAACAGAACCGCAGCTATCAGCCTCTGCAGCATCGCGCTCCCGTCGTTCGATACGCCGCCCTCAATGACGCGGAGCGGCGTGCTTGGCGTGCGCCGTTGAATCGTTCGACAACTTGTCGACATAGGCAATGCCGATCGCCGACAGAATGAAAACCGTGTGGATGATGGTCTGCCACATCACGCCGGCCTCGGTGTAGTTGCTCTTGCCCGACGCCAGATTGCCGGCCTCGATGAAGGTGCGCAGCAGATGGATCGACGAGATGCCGATGATCGCCATCGCGAGCTTGATCTTCAGCACGCTGGCGTTGACGTGGCTGAGCCATTCCGGCTGGTCGGGATGGCCTTCCAGATTCAGCCTCGAGACGAAGGTCTCGTAGCCGCCGACAATGACCATCACCAGGAGGTTGGAAATCATCACCACGTCGATCAGGCCAAGCACCAGCAGCATGATCTGCTGCTCGCTGAAATCGAAGGCGTGGAGGAACAGATGCCACAGCTCCTTCAGGAACAGCACGACATAGACGCCCTGCGCGACGATCAGGCCAATATACAGCGGCAGCTGCAGCCAGCGCGAGCTGAAGATCAGCATCGGGATCGGACGCAATGCCTTCCGCTGGGATTCGGGCGGCAAGGGTGTTTCGGGCGTGAGGGACATCAGGTGGGCTCGCTGGGAGGATTCGACGTGCGGAGGATAGCATATCTGGGCAATGTCGCCTTTGTGTGAAGCGACAAGTGGCCGCAGCGCAAACGCTGCGACCACCACGCAAACGCCCTATTGGCGCTACCGCGTCAGCTTCTTGTACTTCACCCGGTGCGGAATAATGCTGTCCTGCCCGAGCCGGCGCATCTTGTCCTTCTCGTAGTCCTGGAAGTTGCCTTCGAACCATTCGACATGGCTGTCGCCTTCGAAGGCCAGAATGTGGGTCGCGATGCGGTCGAGGAACCAGCGATCATGACTGATGATGACGGCGCAGCCGGCGAAATCCTCCAGCGCTTCCTCCAGCGCGCGCAGCGTATCGACGTCGAGGTCGTTGGTCGGTTCGTCGAGCAGCAGCACGTTGGCGCCAGACTTGAGCATCTTGGCGAGATGCACGCGGTTGCGCTCGCCGCCTGACAGCGCACCGACCTTCTTCTGCTGGTCGGCGCCCTTGAAGTTGAACGAGGAGCAATAGCCGCGCGAATTGACTTCACGCTTGCCGAGCAAAATCAGTTCGTTGCCGCCGGAAATCTCTTCCCAGACCGTCTTCTTGCCGTCGAGATTGTCGCGCGACTGGTCGACGTAGCCGAGGTGCACGCTTTCTCCGACGGTGATGGTGCCCTTGTCCGGCTTTTCCTGCCCGGTGATCATCCGGAACAGCGTGGTCTTGCCGGCGCCGTTGGGGCCGATCACACCGACGATGCCACCCGGCGGCAGCTTGAAGGTGAGATCGTCGATCAGCACGCGGTCACCGAAGGCTTTGCTGAGGCCCTCGAAATCGACCACGTTCTGCCCGAGGCGCTCGGCCACGGGAATCGTGATCTGCGCGGTCTGCGTCTGCTTCTCGCTCGCCTGCTTCAATAGCTCTTCATAGCGCTGATAGCGCGCCTTGGATTTGGCCTGACGCGCCTTTGGTGAGGACGCGATCCATTCCTGCTCGCGGGCCAGCGTCTTCTGGTGCGCGGCATCCTCGCGGCCCTCCTGCTCCAGGCGCTTCTGCTTCTGTTGCAGCCAGGACGAGTAGTTGCCCTCGTAGGGAATGCCCTTGCCGCGATCGAGTTCGAGGATCCAGCCGGTGACGTTGTCGAGGAAGTAGCGATCGTGGGTCACGATCAGGATCGCGCCCGGAT
>DAIMKE010000860.1:0-3635 GCA_036721875.1 Bradyrhizobium sp.
GTGCTCCTTCAACAGCTTCACGGTCTGGCCGACCACATAGCCGCCACAACCGGTTCCCGCCGGCGGACCTCCGGCCTCAAGGCACATCACGCCGTTGTAGCCCTCGAACACGAAATCCTCCGGCCGCAGTTCTTCGGCATGAAAATTAACAGACTCAAGCACGTCGATGACGGTCGGGACGAGACGCTTGGTCAGCGTGAAGGTCGAGTCGTGCTTGGGGTCGCAGCCGATCTGCAGCACGCGTTTGCCGAGCTTCGAGAAGGCGACCGAGAGGTTCGACGACGTCGTGCTCTTGCCGATCCCGCCCTTGCCGTAGACCGAAAAGACCTTGGCGGTCCCGATCTTGAGCTTGGGATCGAGCTGGACCTGAACGCTGCCTTCGCCGTCGCCGCAGCAGGACGGGCTCTTGAGCGACGATGGCCTGGTCTGGATATTCATGCGGCAACTCCCACGCCTTCAAGGCGGTCTTCGAGCTCTTCGCCTGCCCTGCGCAGGACATCGAGCATCTCCGGATCGGGCGACCAGTATTTGCGTTCGTGCGCCTCGATCAGCCGGTTCGCGACCCTGGCCGACGCCACCGGATTGAGCGACGCCAGCCGCTCGCGCATTGCAGGATCGAGCATGAAAGTCTCGGTAAGCTGCCGGTATACCCAGGGCGCCACCTCGCCTGTGGTCGCCGACCAGCCCATGGTGTTGGTGACGTGCTCTTCAATCTGGCGAACGCCCTCGTAGCCGTGCTTGAGCATGCCCTCGTACCATTTCGGATTGAGCATCCGGGTACGGGTCTCCAGCGAAACCTGCTCCGATAGCGTGCGAACCGTGCCAGTGCCGCGGGTCTGATCGCCGATATAGACCGGCGGGGACTGTCCGCCTTTGGCCATGCGTACGGCGCGACTGATCCCGCCCAGCGTATCGAAATAATGATCGACGGTGGTTACACCGAGTTCGACGGAATCGAGATTTTGGTAGGCGAGATCGACGGTAGCGAGCGCATTCTTGAGCAACGCCGTCTGCTGCACGGGTCGACCCTTGAGGCCGTAAGCGAAACTCTTGCGGCGCGTATAGGTCTCGGCAAGTTCGTCCTCGTCCTCCCAGCGGCCGTTCTCGACCAGATGGTTGACGTTCGATCCATAGGCGCCGTCGGCGTTGCCGAACACGCGCAAGGATGCGGTTTCGAGGTCGCAATTGTTCGCGGCCTGGAAGGCCAGCGCGTGTTTGCGAACGAAGTTCTGTTCAGGTGGTTCATCCGCGGATGCTGCCAGGAAGCAGGCTTCGGCCAGCAGCTTGATCTGTAGCGGCAGCAGGTCGCGGAAGATGCCGGACATGGTAACGATGACGTCGATCCGCGGCCGGTTGAGCTGGTCGCGCGGCAGAAGTTCCGCACCGGTCAAGCGGCCGTAGCCGTCGAAGCGGGGTCTGGCGCCGAGCAAGGCAAGCGCCTGCCCGATCGGCGCGCCCTCGTTCTTGAGGTTATCGGTGCCCCACAGCACGATCGCCACCGACTCAGGTATACCGTGTCCTTCATTGATGTGCTTTTCGATCAGCCGCTGCGCCTGCTGCGCGCCGTCCTGAACCGCAAAAGCGCTGGGGATGCGGAAAGGGTCGAAGCCGTGGAGATTGCGGCCCGTTGGCAGGATAGCGGGTGTCCGCAAGAGGTCGCCGCCCGGCGCTGGCCGGACAAACTTGCCGTCGAGCGCATGCAGGATGCTCGGGATCTCGTGATCCTGCTGCAGGATGCGGTCGATACCGGCCAGATCCTTGTAGAGCGCCACCGAAGTGTCGTCCTTTGCCGCGATCGTCTCGGGCGCTTCGCCCCTCACCACGGCCTCAAGGATCGATTTGTCGGGACGAACGCCATGCGATGCGTCCGCAACCGCTCCCAACATCTCCACGCGCTGCTCGGCTGAGGGCGTTTCGCCGACTACATGCAGGCCGTGCGGAATGAGCGTGTATTCAAGCTCCAGCACGGCTTTCGAGAGTTCACCGATTGGCTTGGCCGGATCGGTCCAGGCGGGCTCCGCCTGAGCCAGTTCGAGCGCGCTGGCCTGGGCCTGGATCAGTGTTGCAAGGTCACCGAGTTCGGCATCGGTGTCGGGCGGCAAGCCGCGCCATCGCTCGATCGACGCCTTTAGCTCGATAAGACCCTTGTAGAGACCGGCATGGGCGACCGGCGGGGTCAGATAGCTGATCAGCGTCGCCGCCGAGCGACGTTTCGCAATGGTGCCCTCGGACGGATTGTTCGAAGCGTAAAGATAAAGGTTCGGCAGGTCGCCGATCATGCGGTCCGGCCAGCATGCGCCGGAGAGGCCAGCCTGCTTGCCGGGCATGAATTCGAGCGCGCCATGGGTGCCGAAATGCAGCACCGCGCTGGCGCCGAAATCCTCACGCAGCCAGCGATAGAACGCCGAGAAGGCATGCGTCGGCGCAAAGCCTTTCTCGAATAACAGCCGCATCGGATCGCCCTCATATCCGAATGCAGGCTGGACGCCGACGAAGACGTTACCGAACCGCTCACCGAGCACGAAGATCGAACTGCCGTCGCTCTGCTGCTTGCCGGGCGCCGGGCCCCATTGCGCCTCGATCTGGCGCAACCATTTTTCGTTACGAACGTGATCGCCGGCCGCGATCCTGGCATGCACGTTGGCATCGGCGCCAAAACGCGCCGCATTGCCCACCACGATACGTTCGCGCAGCGCGTCGACATCGGCAGGCAGATCGACCTGATAGCCCTCGCACTTCATCGCAGCGAGCGTGCGATGAAGGGATTCGAATACCGACAGGAATGCGGCAGTACCGGTGTTGCCGGCATTCGGCGGGAAATTGAACAGAACGATCGCAACCTTGCGATCCCGTCGCTCGGCCCGGCGCATTGCGACCAGGCGGGCGGTACGTGACGCCAGCATGTCCGCGCGCTCGCCGCAGACATGCATCTCGCCTGCGACGTCGGAGCGGGAGAAGATGCAGGCACGTTCACATCCGGTGCAGGGAACACCTGCCCCATCGGAGCGGCCGCCATAGACCATCGGACCCGCAGCGCCATCGAGTTCCGGGATCGCCACCATGATGGTGCTCTCCACCGGCATCAGGCCGCGATCCGACGCACCCCATTGTTCGAGCGTCTGGAATTCCACGGGGTGCGCCGAGAGATAGGGCACGTCCAGCGTGGCGAGAATTTCTTCGGCCGCTTTGGAGTCGTTGTAGGCGGGGCCACCGACCAGCGAGAAGCCGGTCAGCGAGACCACCGCATCAACCGCGCTGCGGCCGTCCTTCATGAAAAAGCGTTCGATCGCCGGCCGCTGATCGAGACCGCTGGCGAAAGCCGGGATCACCCGCAGCCCTTTCGCCTCGAACGCCGAGATTACGCCGTCATAGTGACCAGAATTTCCAGCCAGCAGATACGAACGCAGCAGGAGGATACCGACGGTGCCGCGTTCGCCCGACGATTCCGGCAGGCGTTCGGCCGTCTCGGCGATGCGGCCTTTGAGGCGTGGATGGTAAACCCCGATGTCGGCGTATTCGACCGGCGCCTCGGCCTTGACCACGCCGCGCAGGCTGCGGCGCGGGCCTTCCGCGTAACGGTCCACCAGCAGGCGGATCATGTTGGCGATGTTCTGCTCGGAGCCCGCCAGCCAGTA
>DAIMKE010000861.1:0-3633 GCA_036721875.1 Bradyrhizobium sp.
TCGCAGACCGGATCAGCCAAACGCACGATAGACGGTCATTTGCGCGACAAATTCGTTTCCCCACGGATTGAAACTCGTTTCACGGTGTCTCGTATCTTGCGGAATTGTCTGCAAACGAGGGGGAAGTCATGAAAAACGTCAGTTTGGCTGCCGCGGTTGCGCTAGGTTCGGCATCAGGCGCGCTCATCGGTTATTCGGCGCTTGCCGGTGGCGACAAGGTCGCCTTCCCGGAGAATTTCGACAAGGGCACGCTCTACGCCACGGTCGATCGTTACGACAACAAACAGTATCGCGAGCTCTATGCGACATCAGCGGCGGTTGATGCGGTACGCAAAGGGCAGCCGATCCCGAGCGGAACGGTGCTGACGCTGGTGCAGTACAAGGCGCAACTCGATGCAGCCGGCGAGCCTCTCAAGGACGCCAGCGGCCGTTTCCGGAAGGGCGACCTCGTCGCCTACACGGTGATGGAAAAGCGCGACGGCTGGGGCACCGAGTACAAGGATGATATTCGAAATGGCGAATGGGAGTACCAGGCGTTTGGCCCGGATAAGAGAGTCAACGACAAGGCCAATTTGACGACATGCTTCACCTGCCACAAGCCGCACGCCGGGCAGGATTTTGTCATCTCGCTAGCCGGCCTGAAGGGCACGTCCGAAGGCGTCATGGCAAAGCCTGCGCCGGGCCCAGGCGTGGTCGCGATCTCCGACTTCAAATTCGGGCCGGAGACCGTAACCATCGGCAAGGGTCAGACCATCACCTGGCACAACACGGACTCCTCGCCACACCAGGTGACGATCACCGGCGCCAAGGCGCAGCGCTCGTCGATCGCGCTGAAAGGCCAGACCACCCAGCTGACCCTCGCCGATGCAGGGCTCTACGATTACATCTGCGGCCTGCACCCGGCCATGAAGGGCAAGATCGAGGTCAGGGAATAGCGCCCGCTGCCGCCGACAAATCCGTTGTGGAAAATCTGTCAACCCCGCCCGAAATGGCGGGGTTTTGTTTGGGATTGAACCGCCTGCCCGGATGCGGCGACTGACAGATCGTGCCAACCTTGGGAACGTACGTCTGGGGGCATCTTCGAATGATTCTTCAATCGCTCGCCGGGTTGCCGGCGTTCCTGGTCTATTTCTGCACCGCGATCATCGCCGTGGTCGCCTACCTCTTCGTCTATACCCGCGTCACCGCGCACAACGAGTTCGACCTGATCCGCGCCAACGAGCCGGCGGCGGCGATCGCGCTCGGGCTGAGCCTGCTCGGCTTCGCGCTGCCGCTGGTCAGCGCCATTTCGCACTCCGCCAATGTGTGGGATTGCCTGATCTGGGCCACGATCGCGCTGATCGTGCAGATAACAGTCTATTTCCTGGTCAGGGTTCCGGTGCCGAACCTCTCGAAACGGATCGCGGGCGGCGAACTCGCCGCCGCCATCTGGCTCGGGCTTTCCTCGCTGGCCGCCGGCGCCATCAACGCCGCCTGCATGATCTACTGACCATGAACAATAAGCCAGACAAGGATTTCGGCAAGCGCAGGCCGGTCTCGGCGCCGATAGCGCCGCAGCCTGGCCCGCCGGCAAAACGCTCCGGTCGCAGCGCCGCCTACGCCCTGATGCCGAGCCAGAGCTGCGAGAGGCCACCCAACGCGCCGCAGCCGTCACTCCTGCAGGGCAATGCCAATGCCACTGAATGCCCGCCGCGCAGCTCTTCCTCCAGCAGCAGCCGTGGCGGTTCCGGCGGCGGCTCGTCCTCGCGCAGCAGCTACTACAGCAGCGATTCCTCATCGAGCCATTCATCGTCTGCCACGAGCGATTCGGGTTCGCACGCGGTGGCGCGCGGCGGCTTCGGCGCGTTTGCGCATTCGTTCGGTTCGCATTTCTCCAGCGGCGGCTGAAATCCATGCAGCGCATCGCCTGCCCCGAACGCGACGACCGGCGCGTGACCGCAGCGCGCACCGGATTTGATTTTCACACCCTCAACGGCGAACGCTACTGGGACGAACGCGCCTACTACGCCTTCACGCTTGACGAGATCGAACGCCGAATCGAGGCTCCCACCGGCGAGATCGATGCGATGTGCCTCGAACTGGTCGGCCGCGCGCTGTCCGATGAAAAATATCTGCGCCGGCTGAAGATACCCGAAGCGTTCTGGCCACTGCTGTCCGAGAGCTGGCACCGGGACGATGCCAGCCTCTACGGCCGCCTCGATCTGAGCTATGACGGCTGGAGCCCGGCGAAACTGCTGGAGTACAACGCCGACACGCCGACCTCGATCTTCGAAGCGGCGGTCTTTCAATGGACCTGGCTCGAACAGGCGATCGAGCGCAACATCGTGCCGAAGCGTGCTGACCAGTTCAATTCGATCCACGAACGCCTGATCGAAGCCTGGCAGAAATTTTCCCGCGCCAAGCATCTTCATCTCGCGGGCATGACCGGCAATGCCGAGGACGCCGGCACGCTCGCTTATCTGCAGGACACCGCAACCCAGGCTGGCCTCGCTACCACGATGATCGACATCGAGAGCGTGGGCTTGCGCGACGACGGCAATTTCGTCGACCTCGAAGACCGCCCGATCGATCTCGCCTTCAAGCTTTATCCCTGGGAATGGATGTTTCAGGATGCGTTCGGCGCAAAGCTGTCGAGCGCGACGACGCGCTGGATCGAGCCGCCATGGAAGGCAATCCTTTCCAACAAGGGCATACTTCCGCTGTTATGGGAGATGTTCCCGAAGCACCCCAATTTGCTGCCGGCCTATTTCGAGGACGATCCCAAGGCGGCCATGCTCGGAAGCTCGTTCGTGCGCAAGCCGCTCTACTCGCGCGAGGGTGCCAATGTCGCGCTGGTCAGCGCCGGTACGACGCTGGCCGAGCAGGAAGGCCCCTACGGTGCGGAGGGATTCATCCGGCAGGCCTTCGCGCCAATGCAAAGCTTCGCCGATCAGTACCCGGTGCTCGGGAGCTGGCTGGTCGATCACACGCCATGCGGCCTGTCGATCCGCGAGGACGAGAGCCCGATCACCGGCAATACGTCACGGTTCGTGCCGCATGCGATCCTATGATGTGGATCAGCGCGCCGCGGAAGCCGCCGCCCGCAGGCCGATCGGCGTGATGCCGCCCCGCGCCGCCGGCGCGACGTTCGGACGATAGAGCCCGCGCCGGTCCGGATACGGCTTGAACGCACTGGTAATGCCGACCACGGATTCGGCGGCGCCGAGCGCCAGTACCCCGTCGGGCTCAAGCATGCGCGAGAGCCGATCGAATATATTGGCCTTGGTCGTCTGATCGAAATAGATCAGCACGTTGCGGCAGAAGATGATGTCGAACGTGCCGAGGTGGGAGAAGTCCTGCAGCAGGTTGAGCTGGCGATGCTGCACCATGCCGCGGATGTCGGCATTGAGCTGCCAGAGTTCGCCGGTTTGGGTGAAGTATTTCACCAGCAATTGAATCGGCAGGCCGCGTTGCACTTCGAACTGGCTGAAGATGCCGGCCTTCGATTTTTCCAGCACGGCCAGCGACAGGTCGGTCGCAACGATTTCGGTGCGCCAGCCCGACAGCGCGGCGCCCGCTTCCTTCAGGCACATCGCAATCGAATACGGCTCCTGCCCGGTCGAAGAAGCAGCGCACCAGATGCGAAGACTGCGG
>DAIMKE010000862.1:0-3628 GCA_036721875.1 Bradyrhizobium sp.
CTGCCGATCTCCTCCAGCAGGGCGTCGAGCACCAGGCCGGCATCGCCGACCAGGCCGATTTTGGCCTCGACGTCCTTGTTGAGATGGTTGGGATCGAGCGTCGAATGAATGATGGTCTTGCCCTTCGGCATGGCGATGCCGAACGAGGTTTCGGTGAACGAGCAGCCGATGCCGAAGATCACGTCGGCTTCGCCGAGGAATTTCGGCACCGCCCGCGGCACCGCAAGGCCGCCCGACCCCAGCGACAGCGGGTGCGTCTCGGGAAACGACGACTTGCCGCCAAGGCTGGTCGTAACCGGGATGGCGAGGCGCTCGGCCAACCGCCTGAGCTGCGGCCAGGCCCTGGCGTAATGCACGCCCTGGCCGGCGTAGATCACCGGCCGCCTGGCGCCCACGAGGAGGGCGGCCGCCTCCTTCACGTGGACGGGATCGGCGCCGTAGCGGGTGCGTAGCACCGGCGTGTAGTTCAGCGGCTCCGGCACGTCCTCGTTCCACATGTCGGCCGGGATTTCGACGATGACCGGCCCGCCGCGGCCGTTCTTCAGCTTCGTGAATGCCCGCCGGAAGATGTTGCAGACTTCGGCTGCGATGTTGATCGGCTCGGAGGACTTCGAGAACGCCTTCATCGCCTGGCTGGAGTTGAAATTCGGGTCGATGTTGGCAAGCCGGCGCGCATAGCCCATCGGCAGCACGAGGACGGGAACGGACTCGCCGTAGCACTGCGCCACGCCGCCCATCGCGTTCTCCGCGCCGGGGCCGTGCTGCATGCAGAAGGCGCCGATCGACTGGCCGGACGTGACGCGCGAGATCGCGTCCGCCATGTGAACCCCGATGCGCTCCTGGCGGACCATTACCGGGCGGATATCGGCAGCGGCGGCATATTCGATGAGGTGGTTGACCGGGTAGCCGCAGAGGATTTCGATGCCCTCGCGCTTCATGATTTCCGCGATGGCGGTGCCGAGCTTCATGACGGTCTCTCCCTCGATGCAGGCCTGGTTGATCCGGCCCCGTTTGTGACAGTAGGAACAGGATTTCTCAGCCCGGTAAAGCGCGGCCGGCGCGTGCGCGCGGAAGTGCTGCTATGCGTTCGGCCGCTTACAGCAACTTTCAGGTGAGCCGCGGCTGCAGGCCCCGGAGAATTATGTTGCTCAAGAAGCCTCTCCGGCGAACGAAAAGCGCTGGTTTAATCGGGCTCGATATTTTTGCGTTGCCAAAAAATCACAGGCGCGACTCAAGTAAGGTGGCTTCACCGCGTTGTCATCCAACGTACCCGATTTTGGATTAGGTAGGCTGCGATGCAACGGCATGAATCGTGGGATAGGAGCCCTACTTAGTATGAAAACGGCGCGCACACTCATTCTCAGCTCGGCGGCAGGCTTGATTGCCCTGAGCGGCGGCGCACAGGCGGCCGACCTTCCGGTCAAGGCCAAGGCGGTAGAATATGTGAGGATCTGTTCGCTTTACGGCGCAGGCTTCTTCTACATCCCGGGCACCGACACCTGCATCAAGATCGGCGGCTATCTGCGCGTCGACACCACCTTCAACGGCGGCGCCCACGGCAGTCCGGCGTGGAATGGTGACCTCGGCCAGGGGAACCGCTTTCGCGATTAATTCGTTTCCCGCTCGCGCATGGCGCTGACGATCGATACCCGTACCGCGACCGAGTACGGCGTCGTCCGCACCTTCGGTCAGGGCGACTTCCAGTTCAACAATGTGGGCGGCGGCACCAACAATCCGTCGTCACTCTCGTCGTTCAGCGCGAACCTGCTGTCGACCGCTGGCGGCGGCTATGTCGCGGTCGAGTACGTTTTCATCCAGTTCGCCGGCTTTACCTTCGGTAAATCCGCCTCGGCCTATGCCACGCCGTGGCAGGGTGCCCCCGGCAACATCAACTCGGCCCTGCTCGGCGGTCAGAATACCGACACCGGCGTCAACAACATCCAGTACACGGCCGAGCTCGGCAACGGCGTGTCACTGTCGATCGGTCTCGACGATCCGACCGTGTGGGATCGCACTTCCGTCTACAACCTGAGCATCCCCAGCGCGATCGGCGCCAACGGAACCGGATCGAACGCCTACGCCGGCACGCACATGCCGGAGATCGTCGGTCGGATCCGGGTCGATCAGGCCTGGGGTCTCTTCCAGATTTCGGGCGCGTTGCATGAGGTCAGCGGCTCGTACAATACGTTGGGCGCAGGCTCCGTGCCGACCAGCGCGTCCGAAATCAGCGGCCATCCCGATACCAAGTGGGGCGGCGCCGTGATGGCTGGGTTGCAGATCAAGAACATCCCGACCGGCCCGGGCGACGACATCAAGCTCGACGCGAGCTACGCGAAGGGTGCCACGAAATACGTGATCGCCACCAGCGGCAGTTCGCCGAGCTTTGCGATGTTCGGCGACAGCGGCTTCGGCTACCAGAGCGTCGGTTTCGGCGCGACCACCGACGGCGTCTATTTCCCGGGTGCCGCCGGTACCGGTGGCATCGAGCTGACGACGGCCTGGGGCGTCCGCGGCGCGTTCAATCACAACTGGAATCCGAACTGGTCGAGCAGCCTGTTCGGCAGCTACTCTGCCGTGCGCTATAACGGCGGAGCCAACGACAACCTGCTCGGTGCCGGAACCACCTCTGCCAAGGGCGCTTACTGCGCCGCCTTCGCCGCCAGCCACGCGGGTCAGGCATTGGCCGGGAACAACACGGGCAACTACACCTGTAACCCCGACTTCAACATCTCCCAGCTCGGTATGGTTACCCGTTGGACCCCGGTCAAGAACCTGACGTTCTCGGGCGAAGTCCAGTGGGTCCACCTCGACCAGAAGATGTCGGGAAGTTCGAGGTTCACGGCGACGGCTCCGAAGCCGACCGCGCTGTACGAATTCAAGGATCAGGATACGTTCCTGCTCCAGGTTCGCGCACAGCGTAACTTCTGATAGCGAAATGCCCCCCGGGGTCCGGGCGAATGCCCGGACCGTGTTCAGCGCCGCAACGAAGTGAAGTAATCGTCTCAGGGATAGCTGAGGTGGGTTGCGGCGCTTCGCTGCGGCGCTGGTCGCTGTGGCCGATCGGGCTAAGCTTGCTGCTTCGGCTTAGCCAATCTTTCATGCTGTTGGCCAAGGCTTGGTCAACCGTTTCAGCCTAACGTTCCCACCGCGACGGGCAGGAGAATCCTGCTGATTGCGTCGGCGGGAGTTTTCAATGTATCGATTATTGTCAACGTTTTTCGACGACGAGCGGGGCGCGACTGCGATCGAATACTGCATCATTGCAGCGGGCCTCAGCATCGTGATCGTTGCCGGCGTTAATGGCGTTGGCAGCGCGCTCAGCACGAAATTCAACTCGATCAGTTCCTCCCTCAAATAGCGAGGCGACCGCCAGTATCGTACCGGCGTGGCCGTGACTTCGAATTGGGAGGCGGGGATTGTCGCTACCCGTCTTGTCCGAGCGCTCGTATCATTGCGATCCGCGCAAGCACCAGCCAGCCGCCGATCTCACGCGGCATTGATCAAGTTCTCGACCGCGATCTGCCAGTGCGGGGAGGGTTGGGACTCCCGCGCAATCATCCGGCTTTCTTGGCGCGGGTGGCGGTGCGCACCGGCTTCTCGGCTTTTTTCGGCGCTTCCTTCGCCGTCT
>DAIMKE010000863.1:0-2646 GCA_036721875.1 Bradyrhizobium sp.
GATCTCGGCCTCGCTGGCGATGTCCATGCGGAGCGGATGCGCCCCGAGCGCCTTCAGATCATCCATCTCGGCCACACGCCGGGCAGCCACGTAGACCTGGTAGCCGTCGGCAATCAGCCGCTTTGCGATTTCCTTGCCCATGCCGGATGAGGCTCCCGTCACGAGAGCGGATTTTTTGTTGCGATCGAACATAAGTCACCTTCTTTCCTTGTGTGAGGAAGAACTTCCTTCCTTGTGTGAGAAAGATAGGTCAGCGCCGGACCCGCGGCATTGACAGAAGGTGCCAAGTCTCACGCAGATTACGCCATCTTTGACCGCGGGCGGCACACTGACGATCACGCGCATGTAGCGTGACGATGCATGGGCGCATCGCAGCGCCAAGCACACGGGAACATCCTGTGCCCTGGGACGCATGATCATCAATCTAAAGCTGTCGATACATATCGCGACTGGTGGAAATCAATCGCAGTCAATCGACACTTTGCGAGTAATGGCAGCCGATTACACCCAAACGCCGCCGTTTCTGCGCCCCTTCACTCCCACTCTATCATTTCGCACGACGTTTCGTCGTTGATTTGCAAGCACAAATTTTCAAGTCTGACGGACAAATGCCGACGGTATCCCCGCCGCATTTTTTTGATCTTGAATTCACAGTAAAATTTGCGTGCCCTCGAAGGATAGCTCCTTCGCCAGCAATCGGAGTCAATCGCTAAGGTTAGCGCGCCCGTGTGCTTTGGCGCAGCGGCTGCGCCCTCCTCCCTCTTTCCGGCTCGATACCGTCAGGTTTGCAGGACGCGCTCGATCTCGGCCAGTAGGCCGGCCGCGACTACTCGGAATTCTAGTCCTTATACGTCTCGATGGGAGCCGTTACTGTCCAAACACTTTGATGTTTAGCGTTGCCACGGATCCAAACCGTCAGTGACGTACGGCTTGGCGACGCATTTTGTTCGGCCTCCCGCATGCGCGGACACTCATCGACCGGAACCTGAACCGCTGTCGAGTGCGCCTTGATTTCGTCCGGTGAGAGCGTGCAATGGTTGCCGTGTGGACAGCGATTGTTATTGGCGAACCCGGGTGTGAAGCCAAACTTGGCCTTGGCCAAGTTGTCGAACTTGTTCCAGTCCGGCGGCTCGGGTTCACCTACATAGGACGGCGACACCCAGCCCTTTTGGATCAGATCATCGTCGTCGAGCACCACCTCACCGTCATGCAATTTCCAGGCGTTGTGAATAAGTGGTGCGCAGCCGGCCTTGGCCTTTCCGTACCGCCGGCTTCCCGCCACTGGACCCGTGGCAGGAATCGGCTGAAGATCCGGAAATATAAACGCAGTGTCCTCCGTAATGGCGTGACTGACCGACGCCGGATTGTCTGTGGCGACCCAGCCCGACTTCGGCGCAGAACAGCTTGTGAGGAACCGGCAGCTCGCCGCATGGACGGTGTCGTGGACGGTGTCAGTGACAAACCGCCACAGTCCGAACGCTCCGAACTTCCAGATCAACAACAGCATGATGACCAATGCGAGCAAAGACCGCCTGATGATTCTGAAGCGGCGTGTCCGCTTTTGGCGGGCCGCGAGCGCAGCTACCTTGTGGGTGGCTGCGAGGTTTCTTGCCTGATCGACTTGAGCTTGATTGACGTGTCCGCGGCGCTCTAGGAATTCCAGCGCTGCGGCACGTCCCTGCGAGACCAGAAAGGTCTTTTCTTCGGCTGAAAGAGAAAAGTCCAAGGTCGAGATCGGCTTCGGATCGATGACGACGGTCTTCTGGCTGTACTCCCGAAGCGCTTCGACATCCGTGGCCTCGAAGCTGACACTGATCAGATCCCCGATAACGCTGGGCTTCGCCGATGGATTATAGATCGGATCGCCCAGATAAAGACCTATAAAGTCCTTGTCCGGCGTCTGCTCAAGCAGCTTCTTCACCGGATAGTTGTGACGCATGCCGCCGTCGAACACGTGCAGGCCCTGGTCTTTTTCTGGGGTGAAAAAAAGCGGGATCGCCACGCTGCAGCGCACGGCATGCGCGACGCTCATATCGGGTAATTTCTCGGAGTCAAATATCAAGGCGTCGCTTTCGCGCCGACAGGCATAGATCCTGACATGATGGGGCAGCTGGCTAAACAATACGCGCGTGGGCGATCTCAATTTCTCGGCGAGCAGGCGATCGACCCAATTCCTGAGTTCGATTCCCCGAAAGAGACCGCCGTAAAAAATAAGGTTCGTGATTGTCTTGAAACGCTCGCTCAAGAATTTGGAGAAATTCATATCGCGCAAAATATCTTCCATTTCGGTGGCGCTATATCCGGCGCCGAGCAGCGCCGCGATAATGGCGCCTGCCGAAGTCCCGACATAGAGATCGAAATTGTAGAAGGGTTGCAGCTCACGCAAGGCACCGATACAGGCGAGGCCCTTCAATCCGCCGCCCTTCATGACGAGGGCAAAACCTGGTGTTGCAGACTGTTGACGGGCGATGGTTGGGGCTGCCTGAGGTGGAAGCGCTTTCGCCTGTTCCAAGCCGTCACCGATCGCCGCGGCCGCCTGTTCGAGAGTATCGGCAATGTCTGCCGGTGCCACTGGCGTTGCTGATGCAAGCGTTTTCAGGCGCCGTCGAAGATCCGCATCCGTTAAACCGTTGATGCGCTGGACGA
>DAIMKE010000863.1:2656-3620 GCA_036721875.1 Bradyrhizobium sp.
GGGGAGCCGTTCCTGATCGTCCGGAACGATTTTGTCGTTTGGCGTGGTCACCCAAAATAGAAAAGTCGCGTAGATTGCGAGTGACCGTTTGTGAGCGTCTTGCTCGGTTATTGCTTTCTCCACCAGGCGGCAAAGCGCTTGCCGCGTGGCGGCAACGTCACGCGAGCGCTTTGCCTTGAATTCGATATCTTCGAGCGCGATCGTTTCGTCAGGCGTTGGCGCCGCAAGGAGGCTCCGAACCGATTTGGCAAGCCATTGATTGACTGTTTGCGTGGCGCGGGCGATCCGGCGCAGCTCTTTCGTGAGAAGCAAGGCCTCGTCTTCGGTTCGGCGATCTCTTTCGACATGCCAATGGTCGGCTACGGCGTCCGACGTGGGCACATCTTGAGGCCGCACCTCGCTTAGATCGAGTACGCTGTCCAGTAAGGATGTTGACGGCTTCGCCCTTTCGGCGATGCCAGCCTCAAAAAGACTCTTTTCTTGAAGAGGCACCAGGCAAACCTTGGAGCCAAACGCATAGGCTAAAATTGGCAAGCTAGGATTGACGCAAACTTTCAACCCACCCGACGCACCGTCGAGGTCAACTGCTTTGGTGTCGATAAGCCGGTGCGATGGGTCCCAAATGCAAATGCGACCGCTGACGTCTGCGGTTGCGAATTGTCTTCCGGCCATTCCGACTGAAATCGACCCCACAGCTGCTTCGTGGGCCTCAAGTAGAGCACGGCTCTTTCTGAGCGGGAAATTCGTACTCGACATAAGCGCGCTACTATCAAAACTTCTGACATTGCCGTCGCCGTAAACAACCATCAATTCATTGTTGTTAAGCCAGGCGATAGCGTTCGCCCAAGGACCGGGTTTTAGTCCGCGCAGCGGCGCGACGGTCTCCGACAGGATCGCAGTCCGGTCGAAGCGCGACCCGTCCCGGTTCACCGCCTCCCGGAGCGCGCTTCCCCAGATCATGCGC
>DAIMKE010000864.1:0-3620 GCA_036721875.1 Bradyrhizobium sp.
CGCCGCCACCGTCGAGCCATGCTCCATTCGAGTTCATAGTTGATGCCGAGCATACCAAAAAAATTGCGGCCATTGGCGGATCAGTTCGATCTTGGGGATCAATACCTCTCGGCACCCGGCGGTGAGCCACTTAAATCGGCCATCATATCGGCCCACGACAAGCGCGACGACCAGCCGATCGTGCTCAAGTATTGGCAAAAGACCGGCTCGGCGGTCGATGATGATCTTCGCGAAATCTGGCAACACGAAATGCGACAGGCTGAGCGTGTGCTCGCCTATCCGGGGGCCGACAGGGTCATCGTCGAATTGCTGCGCTACGGCGAGGCGTCGGATGCCTTCTTTCTGTCGATGCCGAGAGACCTCGCGCCACTCGATACTATGGTCAAACATGCGCGGCCCGATCACTGGCTGAACAATCTTGATCTCCCGCGCTCGCGTATCGTTCTCTGGCGCAACGCTGAACGTCTGGCCCAGGCGCTCGGGGCCGTCCACAACCAGGGGCTTGTCTATGGCCGTCTCGACGGTTCTTCGATCTTCACGGCATCTGCCACGGCGCCTGACTTCCGGCTTGGCAGTTTTGAGTGGTGTGTCCGACTTTCGGAGGCCGACAGGGCACCCGTCGTCGTGTTTGCGAAGTCCGCAGGAACTCCGATCGTCATGTCATTTCTCGATGACTGGCGTGCGCTCGGCCTGTTGCTCGCCGCCCTCCTGAAGCTAGATGCCTCGAGCCTGAGCCGCGGGCTTGCGGCCGCGGAGACCGAACCTGATGCGGCAGGCGAACGCTTGGCCGTCCTCGATGCCGGTGAGCGGGACATGCTCAGATGGCTCATCGAACCCGCTCGCCATCGCGCAATTGATGCCGAGATTGTTTGCAGGCGCATCGAGCGTGTCATCCTTGATTTATCTGCCTCTGCGCTCGAGGATCGCGGGCGCTTTCTTCTCGCCATTCGGACTGGCGCAACGGCGCCTCTCACCCGGGCGCTCCGCGATGCTTCGGGCGACGCATTCGACGCCGATGACCACAGCGCTCAGGTGAATTTCGTCGATGCCGACATTGCCGGCGGCGCCGAACTCGTCCGAACATCCGATGGCAGCCTGATCCTCATGACCGAGCTGTTCGGCTACAGCCTGGCGGGCTACGCACCCGATGGATTCGCAGACGCGGACTGGCGGGTAGCCACTTGCGATCACGCGCGACCGCGCAAGGATATTTTTCTTGGCCGACACCGAACGGTCGACTTACCCTCTCACCGCATCGAAGTGATCCGCTCTGGCAGCGCAGGCCGACGTCTCCAGGAGTTGCGCAGAGATGCGATCGATTGGCGAACGTCGCTTGACGGCCTCGGCGACCATGACGACGATGCGCTGGAAGCCGTCCAACAGGGTTTGCTGCTGGCTCAGCTGACCGAGGCGCTCTTTCGGGCAGCAGAAATTATTCCGGTCCGTGCCAGAAGACGGCGAACTCCAAGTGGAGAGGAAAGGATCCTCCTGGCGCCGCGAACCGATGAGCGGCGCGCAGCCCTTATGGAGGCACTCGGCGTCGAAAGCACGGAGCGCACGCTGTCTCGCCTGTTTCTTGACGAAGAAGCGGACATCGATGCCAAATGGGTGGTATCGGATTCCGGCTCCCTCAGTGGTCTCGGCCGCGCAAGCGCAGCGGTGCGCTTCAACCGTTCGGTTCGATTGGACAATGAGCGCGTCTACGAATTCAGCGCTGTGGGGGAACTGCCGCCAACTGCCGATCTCTTTCTACGTCTGATCGATGACGCAGGCACGGAAGGAGCCATCAATCGGCGGCTGCGTTTGCTTGGTGCGCTCGCAACGCAAGAAGAACTTCTCTCAATGCTCGCGGCACCGCGTAAGCGGCTCCGTTCTTATCACGCCGAATTGCTGGAAGATGCTGATTTTCACGACCTGGATCCGTCCAAACAGCAGGCACTTCGCTCGATTTGGACGACCGGCCCAACCCAGCTCGTTGTCGGGCCCCCAGGCGTCGGCAAGACGAAACTCGTCACCGAGATCGTGCGCAGGATACTGCAACAGCAGCCCAGTGCGCGCATCCTACTTAGCGCACAGGCCCATCAGGCGTTGGATCAACTCGCAGCCGGCGTGCAGAAAACGCTTGCGAAGACCGCGCTCGAATCGGAGCCGCTCCTGGTCCGCTCGCGCGCCGATAACGCGGCCGAGCTCTCGGGCGCCCAGACAACTGAACGGGTGCGGCAGTATCTCGCCGCGCTCGACGCAAGCCCGCTTGTGCGTAGCGCTCCCCTCGAAGTCCAGAATGCCATTCGAGGCATGAGAGACGACGCCCGCAACGGGCGCAACACGACCGATCACGACTCCCGGCGGCAACGCCGCTCGTTCGAATCGCTTGTGTTGCGGTCAGCGAACATCCTGTTCTCTACCGCCAACTCCGGAGATCTTGCCCGTCTCGTCAACGACCATGATCAGTTCGACTGGGTCATCATCGAAGAGGCCGCTAAGGCGACTGGCCCAGAGTTGATCGCGCCACTGCTTCTGTCGATGCGGCGTCTGCTGATCGGTGATCATAACCAGCTGCCGCCCTTCGACACGGATCGGGTGCTTGAATTCCTTGCGAACCAGACCAATGTGAAAAACGCCGTACTCCAAAGCGGCGGCATGGTCGGCGGTCTATTCTACGACTACGGATTGGACCAGCTGATCGAGACCATGGAGGACGACGATGCTCTGAGCCGGACCTGCCAAGCGGCGCGGCGGATGGTCCGTCTTTTTGAGTCGCTGGTCGTGCCTGAGCTTGAATGGCGAAAAGCCAACCCCTCGCGTTTGCAGGTCGCCACCGAACTCCTCGATCAGCACCGGATGCACCCAGCAATTTCGACCGTGATCTCGGAATGCTTCTACGGCGGCCGTCTGAAAAACGCAGAAAAAGTCGAGAAGCGGTTCTTGGAATGTACGCCGCCATTTGAGGTGACGGGAGGGCTGCCAAAGTCGCCGATCGTTATCGTCAATATGCCCTATGTCCAGGAAGAGGACGGGGCGAACGAGGAATTGCCCGCGTATCACAATACCGCCGAGGTCGATGCGGTCCTCAGAATCCTGGGCGGACTGACACCCGTGCAAAATGAAAAAGGTGAGTGGCCATCCCTCGCAGTGTTGTCTCCCTACAACGAGCAGGTAGCCAGGCTGGATATGGCGCTGCAGAATGCGGGTCAAGATCTCCCGCAACTTGGACGGTTCGAGAAGCCCAAGAAACGTGGCGGCTATGAGGGCACCGTCGACTCGTTCCAGGGTGGCGAAGCAGACGTTGTCGTTGTTTCGCTCGTGCGCAACAACGGGCACTCCGGAATGGGGGCGCTTGGCTTTGTACGGCGACGTCGCCGCATGAACGTCTTGCTTAGCCGGGCCAAGTGGAAGCTGATCATCGTGACGAGCCTCAACTTTTTGCGTGTGCAGTCGCGCAGTTATTCAGGTGACAAGCACGAAGCAAGTGAGGACCAGGAATTCCTGCCCTTGCTCGTCTCGGTACTGGATCGGCTGCGGACGGAAACGCTGCCGGACGGTACGCCCAAGGTGTCGGTGATCGACTGGGCCGAACTGCGGGAGCCGGCCTGATGACGGTTCGCGTCGCGGTACCCGTA
>DAIMKE010000865.1:0-3619 GCA_036721875.1 Bradyrhizobium sp.
GGCAAGATCTGCGCATGCCTTGATAAAGAGCCAATCGATCTTCTGAGCCAAGTCGGAAGGCGTCGTCCCGAGTTCTGTACAGACCCAATCGTGAAAGGCCAGGGAACGCGAATACCAAGGCTTTCCCGGTTGCGACTTGTCGCTCTCGTAGCAATGCGCGAGGCCTGTCGTCGGGTCAGACCACAAGAGCAGCCGGTAAACGTGCCGCCACGCCGTCGCAGGACTAACCTCCTCTTGGTCCAAGGTTTGGTAATATTGATCAATGAGCCGGTTTCTATTCTCGGCGCCGAACGCGCGCTCGATAGCGTCCGCGTCCTGCAGCAAGCCCGGCTCGTCACCCATTCCCTCACCCCGTTCTGGCGCGAATCTCCTCCCGTTCGCGATAGGTATTAAGCTCAGCCATTAGCAGTTGCGCCACACTTTTGGCTAGCAGTGGCGGAACTGCATTGCCCACTTGGCGGTAGCGGGAATGGGCTGGGCCGCCATCGTGCCGGCCCTCGATTGGTCCCCGGCGGGAATCCGTCGTGAATGTAAACCGATCCGGAAATGACTGTAATCTGGCGAATTCGCGAACGGAAAGCGCTCGAGCCACTTCGTAGTGGTAGACGGAGTCGGCCTTCGTGTTGAGCGTCCAAGCCCAAATCGCGGGATGCAGGCGCCGATACGCGTAGAAGTGCTTCCGCGACAGGCGGCCTGTTCCGTTGTCTTGTCCCCAGCGCTGTCCGGTCAGGAAGCGCTCAAGCAGCCGGTCCTGCAAATCCCGGTGATTGCCGCCTTGGGGGATGCCTTTGAGCCGCAGCTCGGTGTCCTTGTTGATCCGCGGCACCTGCACATTTGTAAGCATGCCGCTGGCGCCGGTGCGCATCAGACGCTGGTATGCACTGGACGGGCCGGACAGTTCTTCCCAGGCCATCTCGTCGTTCCGGTTTCCGACAGGCAGTGCCGCGAGATCAGAAATCGCCTGCTTCGCTGAAACGGCCGTCAAATTCTCCCCATCCTCCAATGCCTCGCCAACCCGGAGACTGAGAATGTGCTGCTGGACTGTAAGCTGATAGCGCGGCCGCCGGGAGCCGGTGAAACGTGCGAGCGCAACGGAATCCGTGGCCCCCGATCCGGTTAGGACTGGAGGTGACATCCCCGTTCCGCGCCGGACGCCGATGAACAGGAGCCGCTTGCGGGTCTGAGGAACCCCGAAATCGGCGGCGTCCACCACCTGGGCCAGGACGTCATATTCGCCGTCAAGTGCAAGGTCCGAGCGAATCTGTTCGCGGACACCCATCTGGTCCATGCCCGTGACATTCTCCATCACGAAAACCAGGGGCAGAGCCTCACGCAGCGTTTCTATAAACTCCCGGTAGAGAGCATTGCGCGGATCATCGATGACACGCGTGTGGTTGCGCACTTGCGAGAAGGCTTGGCAGGGAGGTCCGCCCACAAGCACGGTTGCGGAGCGGGCGGCTGAAAGAGCGCGCGTCTTTACGCTACGAGCGCGAATGTTGCCGAGGATGACCTCGGCTTTCGGAAAGTTGAGGGCGTAGGTCGCAAGCGCGTCCGGGTCATTATCGGCGCCGGCCAGGACCTCGAATCCCGCCTGTTGAAAGCCCTCAGAAAAGCCACCAGCCCCACTGAACAGGTCGACCACCGAGAACACGGGTTTGGTGGCGATCACGTCTTTTGATTTCCGGCCGCTGGACCCTCGCAACGCGATGATGGGCGCCTTGGACGAGCTCATCGTTTCCCCCAGTCGAATGCGTTTGTTCTTACTATGTTCCTCTACTTCCGACTAGGACTTGCTTGCAGGGCCGCTAGGTCTTTTGGGGAACATATCCTCTTGGCGATCCCCTCCGAATTTCCCTTTGGCTGCCACGCCGCGAGGCTTTCGGGGCTGGATGTCGATCCTCGACAGCACTTCGCGGTAGTCGATCCCTTTTTCCGCCATTTCCCCCAAGAGGCAGGCGATTACCCCGAGGTGGGACGGCACCTGTCCCTTTTTGGCGTTATTCGAGATCGAAACGCGGTTCATTCGTACGAGCTTTGCGAATTCCCTCACGGTCAGGCCGGCTTTACCGAGTTGCCGCAGGAATTCTTCATAGTTCATGGACTTTACGCCACGTCCTGCGGGTCACATTCAGATGATGACAGGTTATCCCGATATGTCCAGTGGTCATGTGGATATGACCAACATGCACGTGGCGGCACTTGGCGCTACTCCTTCAGGGTCGCTGGAGCGAAGCGCCCGAGCCAAAATGCAAAGGAGAAGCCCGGCTGGCGCCGACATAGCTGGTGAAAACCTCACGGGGGGCGCTGGCGCAGACTGCACGACGGCACCCACTGCACTCATCCCGCGCGTGTCTGCCAGTATACGCTCGAAGATGCACAAGATGCGAGCAGGAGCTGTCAGTCTCTAGGATCGATTTTGCGCGTGGCCAGCCGCCGCGGGCGAAAGTGTGAGGCCCGGGAGGGAGCCGAGCAACTCGGGTGATAAGTTCATCCGGTACTTGATCGGGCACCCCGGGTCGCGTTTTCCCTCCGGGACCACGCTAACCGCCATCGCTCCAGGGAACGCCGCATGATCGATCGCCCACATGACTAGGATGTCTTCTGCCAGGATCATTAAATTCTCAACCCCGACCCGCATGTCATCGACGATAGACACCGGGCCATATTCCGTCCGACCGTCTTTGTCGCGCCGCCAGTCAGGGGCCGAGAGCGCACCGTCGGCCTCAAAGCGGAAATTCCGAATCACGAGATCACCGCTATGCCCGCCGGGATGCTCGACGGCGTTGCGCATCTTGACGAAGGTTTCGACGCACCGCGGGAGCTGGTGCAGGTAGCGGATATGGTCGGGCTGCTTCTGGAAATTCGCCTCGGCATACGCAATCACCGACGGTCGCGGCTTCTTCGCCATCGTCCATTCACTTCCTTCTTCGAAGCTCGTCCCGAACAGGAGATTGAAGACTTTGAGGAGATCACGCAGGAAATTTTTTGCCTCATAGAGGTAATTTCGGCATTCTTCTTCGAGTTGCATGACCTGTGGCAACGTTACCGAAGTCGCGCCTTTACCCGGCGGCTTGTAGGAGGCGGCTAGCTTTTCGGTTTCTGTGCGAATCTTCTCGGCGATTTGCGAACAGCGCAGCAGTTTGGGCGTGAGCTCGTTCAGGTAAAGCGCTTGAATGCTTTCAGCCGTCGCCTTCGGAATCGCGCACTTCTGCAGGATTTCAAAGTTCTGCAGAGTCAGACGCGCGACGATAGGGTTGTTGACCCCCTGATCGAGCTTTTTTGCAACTACAAACGGCACCATGGAGGTTCGTCTACCACCTTTAGGTTGGTCCGTCACTTTTTGGGCACGTCCGCTGGCGCGAAACAGGCTTGCCGATGGCCACCTTTTCCTCCGAGCGCGTGGGCCGGAAGTCGATCGTGCTGCGTGGTTCGACCTAGTCTAGCTAGAAGCCGCCCGATCGAAGATCCTATCGGCAGAGATCGAGCTCATCGATCGACTTGAAAAGGGAGTGACGTGATTACATCGGTAGCGCCAGCTGTGGTTCCGCGTCTTCGACATGCTGGAGCGCCGATAGCGAGACTCCCAGAAGCCGGACCGGCTTGGGGACCGGTATCTCAT
>DAIMKE010000866.1:0-3618 GCA_036721875.1 Bradyrhizobium sp.
GGCTGACCCTGGCGCGCCTGCGCTGGACGGCGGAATGGCATGTGCGCGACGAAACCTATCTCTCGGCGCTGGCGGCGATCGTCGATTGCCACACCGCGCATCCGTTGGCGAGCGTATGGGGGCCAGGCGATACATCGTCGTCTGATGGACAGTTCTTCCGGGCAGGCGGGCGCGGGGAAGCGCGGGCCGATCATAATGCCCGCTACGGTTCGGAACCCGGCGTGCTGTTCTACACCCATGTGACCGACCGATTCACGCCGTTCCACACCAAGGTCATCGCCGCCAATGCCGGAGAGGCCGCCCACGTTCTCGATGGCTTGCTGGATCATGAAAGCGAACTGGTGATCCGGGAGCACGCGACGGACACCGCCGGCGCCGTCGATCATGTGTTCGGGCTTCGCCATCTGCTCGGTTTCCGCTTCGCCCCGCGTATCCGCGATCTCAACGAGCGCCGCCTTTACGGCCTATCACCGCTCGACCCCTGGCCGACCCTTCGCGCACTTGTCGCCGGTCCGATCAATGTTCGCGCCATCGAAGAGAATTGGGACGAAACCTTGCGTCTCGCAGCTTCAATCCGCGCTGGCACTGTCAGCGCCTCGGCCATGCTGCGCAAGCTCTCCGGCTATCCGCGCCAGAACCCCGTCGCGCGCGCCTTGCGGGAGATCGGGCGGATCGAGCGCACCCTGTTCATGCTCGACTGGTTCGATGATCCCGAACAGCGCCGCCGCACCGGCAGCATTCTCAACAAGGGCGAGGCACGCAACGCGCTCGCCCGCGCGATTTTCTTCAACCGTCTCGGCGAGCTGCGCGACCGCACCTTTGAGAACCAGCGACATCGGGCATCCGGCCTGACCCTCGCTACCGCAGCCGTGACGTTATGGAACACCGTCTATCTCGATCGCGCCATTCGTCATCTGCGTAATAACGGCATCGAGGTGCCAGACGAGTTGGTTACCCATGTCGCCCCCCCTGGGCTGGGAGCATATTGGCCTCACCGGCGACTATCTCTGGAGCGAAATCGACAAACCCCGTGATCGGTTCAGACCCTTGCGCATCCAACCAACATGGCGCCAGCCTTAGCGTACGTTTTTGTCCATCCTCTCACCGGACCCCAGCCCTGGCGACCATCGGCCAACCGTAGCGCTCCGCATTCTAGCTGGAAATGGTTCAGCGGGACAGGATGCCGGCGGTCCCTTGCACGTCTGGCGTTCGCCTGTGAGCGCTACGGCGGCGATGGTCATGGCGCGCGCGTGTCGAAATGGACGCTCTGGAAAAGCCTCGCGCCAGATTTTCTCGGCCATCGATGCAAGCTCCTGCGGCGTCGGCGGCCGAGCCTCACGAATGCACGCTATCAAGGCGCGCGGAAACAGGCGCTCCATCGTCTCTCTCCGATTGCGATATGGAAGCCCCATAGCACGCGCGCAGCCCCGATCGACCGAGACGGGACGAAGCGGGCCTTGAAGCGGTCTGGCTGGCAACATCGGCGGCTCGCACCCCCTATATCTTGAGGGCAGGAGAGCCCTGCCCGGAGAATGAGATGCCGCCCGATGTGCCTGCCCGTGTTCCCTTGCCGATCGCCATGCCCGATGATGCGTTCGGAGCAGCGCTGATCGAGCAGGCGGCGGCGCTAAGCGCCTATGCGCGGCGACTGACTGGAGGCGGCGCCGATGCCGACGACCTTCTGCAGGACACCATGCTCCGGTGCTGGACCGCGCGCGCCAGCTTCGCGGCGGGAACAAGCCTCGCCGCCTGGGCGCGGACCGTGATGAAGAACAGCTTTCTCACCGGTCGCCGCCGCGCCCGCTTTCATGCCGACCTGCCCGAAGAGGCGCGCGACCGCATGCTACGGGTGGACGAGACCCAGAGCCTCGCCGTCTGGCTGCGGGATACGGATTGGGCGCTCAGCGAGCTTCCGCCCCACCAACGCGAGGCGGTGCTGCTGGCGAGCCAGGGCGTGTCCATCGAGGATGGCGCGGCGCAGCTCGGCATTGCCCCAGGCACATTCAAGAGCCGCATCGCACGCGGGCGGACTCGGCTGCGCGCCCTCATCGAGGAGCGATCGACGCCGCTGCTGGCCGACAGGACCGATCGCGATATGCACCCACCAGCGGCCAAGCGGCCCATCCACCTGCGGAAAAAACGGGACTGGCGGGGCGTCAAGATCGGCTGATCCCCGGTGTGCCTGTCAGCTTATTGCTTTTCTTAACAGTTTGCCGGTAGCGTGCGCGCACCTGCGGAGACGCGGGTGGAGGCGTGGAAACCTCCTGAAACACGAGCCGGTCGAGCTTCATCGACCGGGTGGCGGGCGCGCATGTCCAAGCCACCCGGCCAAAGGCGTCCGCGCCTGACGTGTTTCAGGTTTCCAACACCTGGTTCAGTGGCCGGCACGTCTCCGAAATGGGGCGTGCCGCCGGCTGAACAGGAACAGTTGGGGCGGGAATGAGCTTGGAGAACCCTTTGACCGAGTAGGACATGCGTGAGTAGTCATCTGCCTGTCGGCCGCCTCGCCGATCGTCGTCATTCCCTGCCGCGCGAACGCGCCTGGTTCGCGATCCTCCTCAGCGTCACGGCGCTGGCGCTGGCGAACGCGCATTTTCCCCGGATTGGTCTCGCGCCGCTCTATATCCCGATCGTCTGCGCCGCCTGCTGGGCGCTGGGAGGCCGCGCCGGCTATTTGGTGGCGATCGTCGCGGCGGTCCTCGCCGTCGTGCCGCATCTCGCCGAACTTCCAGGGCTCTCCCCCGCCCTGCTCGGGGCAAGGATGGCCGTGCGCGCCGTCACCTATGGTTTCGTCGCCGCCATCGTTCTCAGCTTCCGCCGGTCCTTTGATCGGGAGCACCACCTGGCGGCGCGCGACCGCATGACCGATGCGCTCAACAAGGAGACGTTCCGCGAACGCCTGATCCATCGTCTCGATCTAGCGGTGCCTGCCCGGCAATCCTTCCTGCTCGCGATCCTCGATCTCGACGATTTCAAGGGCATCAATAACCGCCACGGCCATGTTGCCGGCGACGAGGTGCTGCGCGCCTTCGCGCAGGGCGCACGGAAGACCATCCGGCGCGAGGACGATTTCGGCCGGATCGGCGGCGACGAGTTCGCCTTTTTGCTTCCCGTCCATTCGGCCGAGGAAGGGGTGTATTTCGCCCGCTTGCTCCACAAGCGCCTGTCATCGGTTCTGGCCGGCACGCCTCATCCGGTGACGTGCAGCATGGGCGCGCTGCTCATCTCGCCCGATACCCCGCGTGACGAACCCTCGTTGATGCATGCGGTCGATCAGCTCATGTACGCGGTCAAGCGCGCTGGGAAGAACGCCGTGGAGATCGGCCGCGCAATGACCGATCGAGACCGGGGCACCCCTGTTCCGTCAAGGCCCCGGGTTCCCATCGAGGCATGTCTATGACGAACGACGACACGGCCCTCTCGCTTATGAAGATGGCGTTGGCCCAACTGGATCGGAGAGGTCGAGGCGCGACGGCCACCGCGGTCCATTTGCAAGCCGCGATCGACGCCGCGACCGGAGCCGGCCCGATGCAACCCGGCGAGCTGCTGGACGACGAGGAGGCGTTTCCTTTTGAGCCTCTTGCATCGCGTCAGTGACGCAACCCTGTTAGGCAGGGT
>DAIMKE010000867.1:0-3616 GCA_036721875.1 Bradyrhizobium sp.
ATTCCTGAATCGTGCCGAAAACGGCGCGCTCCCAGTACCACACCGGTCATCACCCGCGAAAGCGGGTGATCCAGTATTCCAGAGCAGCAGCCGCGGAATCGAGAGGCCTCGGCGTACTGGATTCCCCGCTTTCGCGGGGAATGACGCTCGATTGAGGGACTAGAACGGGCCTATTCGGCCGGATTGGCGGCCGGGGGCGGACTGGCGGAGGGCGGCGTGGATGCGGCCTGCGCGGCGGCGGCCCGCTTTTCCACGATCCGCACCGCGATGATCGCGCCCTCGTACAAGGCCATCAGCGGGATCGCGAGCGAGGCCTGGCTGATGACGTCGGGCGGCGTCAGCACGGCGGCGATGACGAAGGCGCCGACGATGAAATATCGGCGCTTCTCGCGCAGCATCTTGGCGTTGACGATGCCGATCCGGCCCAGCAGCGTCAGGATCACGGGCAGCTGGAACGCGACGCCGAAGGCGAAGATCAGCGACATCATCAGCGACAGGTATTCGCCGACCTTGGGCAGCAACTGGATCTGCGCCGTCTCGTCGCCACCCATCTGCTGCATGCCGAGCGAGAACCGCACCAGCATCGGCAGCACGATGAAATAGACCAGCATCGAGCCCAGCACGAAGAAGAACGGCGTCGCGATCAAATAGGGCAGGAAGGCGCCGCGCTCGTGCTTATAGAGCCCGGGCGCCACGAACATGTAGATTTGCCCCGCCACGATCGGAAACGAGATGAAGGCGGCACCGAACATCGCCAGCTTCAACTGGGTCAGGAAATATTCCAGCAACGCCGTGTAGATGAATTTCGAGTTCTCAGGCCCTGCGATCCAGACGAACGGCCATACCAGCACGTTGTAGATCTGCTTGGCGAAGAAGAAGCAGAGAATGAACGCAATGCCGAAGGCCAACAGCGCCTTGATCAGCCGCGAACGCAGCTCGATCAGGTGATCCATCAACGGCGCTTTGCTGGCCTCAATGTCCTCGATGGTCATGACGCTTTGGCGTCCTTGAGAATGTCGGGCGCGGCGAGTGCAGTATCCTGCGCCACCGCCTGCGCCTCACGCGTGATTACGAGCGGCTCCGAAGCCGCAGGATGCGCATCCGCCTCGACGAAGGTCTCCGGGGTCGGCACGGCGGGTGTCGTCGGCACGGCTGGCTCGCCGATCGCGCCCGCTACCTGTGCATCTACGGACTTGTCCATGACGGGCTTGTCCGTGCCGGGTTTGTCGATATCGCCGATCTGCAGGGCGTCGCTGACGTCCTTTTGTAGGGAGGTCATGACGTTGCCCGGGGAGGCGCCGGTTGCGATGTCTTTGACTTCGTCAAAACTCTTCTTGAGGTCGGCCATTTCGGCCTCGCGCATGGCTTCCTGGAACTGGCCCTGGAATTCGGACGCCATCTTGCGCGCCTTGCCCATCCATTGGCCGACCATGCGCAGCACGCCCGGCAGCTCTTTCGGGCCGATGGCGATCAGCGCGACAACCGCGATGACGACCAGTTCACTCCACCCGATGTCGAACATGAATTCTTCCGCTCGCGCGAGACGTCCGCGCCCCAATCCTCAATCTAGCAAGATCTGGAGCTGGTCGCGCCATTTCTCAATCGGCGTTTTTCAACCGATCCCCGGTCGAAGATGCCTCGTCCGGGATGTCCGGCTCAGACAGCCTTGCTACCGACATCCGTCCGGGCCGCCGTCGGCGCCGGTGTCGTATTGTGATCGATGGTCTTCACCGGTTCAGCGGGCTTTTCAGGTGCCTTGTCATCGTCCTGCAAGCCCTTCTTGAAGGACTTGATGCCCTGCGCGACATCGCCCATCAGGTCGGAGATCTTGCCGCGGCCGAACAACAGCAGGACCACTGCGATCACGACGATCCAGTGCCAAATGCTAAGCGAACCCATCCTGCAATCCTCCAAAAAGAGACGGCCGGAAGCCGGCCAAGCTTTGGCGGAAGGTAGGCCCGGGAGGTGTCAAAAACAAGGACCCCTGCCGCGGCAAATCGCTGTCACGGCTACGTATTATTGCTATCATTAACCCCTTCGGGCGGAACGGTTGGCGAAGCTTCGGAACCAGCTTCCGCGGCCTCTTCGGGCTCCGCCGCCGGCGCCAACAGCAGTTCCAGGCTGTCCCCTGCATCCAGCGGGTCTTCATCCTCGCGCAGCGCCACATCGTCCGACGGCGTCGGCACGCTGAAGCCGGACGGCAGCCGCGAATCCAGCAGGCCCGTCCCCTTCAGCTCTTCCAGGCCCGGCAGGTCGCCCAGCGCCTCCAGACTGAACTGCGACAGGAAACCTTCGGTCGTGCCGAAGGTCAGCGGCCGACCCGGCGTCTTGCGGCGGCCGCGGGGACGGATCCACCCGGTTTCCAGCAGCACGTCGAGCGTTCCCTTTGACGTGATCACGCCGCGGATTTCCTCGATCTCGGCGCGTGTCACGGGCTGGTGATAGGCGATGATCGCAAGCACCTCGATGGCCGCGCGCGACAGCCGCCGGGTCTCGGTGCTTTCCCGTGTCATCAGCCACGACAGGTCGCCGGCGGTGCGGAAGGTCCATTTGTTCGCGACACGCACCAGGTTGACGCCGCGCGGAGCGTATTCCGCCTGCAGCTGCGCCAATGCCTCCCTGACGTCGACGCCCTCAGGCATGCGCTTGGCCAGCGTCGCCGTGTCGATCGGCTCAGCCGAGGCAAACAGCAGCGCTTCGAGCAGCCGCAATTCCTCGGGCCGCGCCACGGGCTCGGCGATTTCCTCGGCGGGACGATCTTCCGCTTCTTCCACGCGCTTTTCCGCCAGACTTGCCATGGCAGGGTCTCCTTCCACTTACTCGACCGACAGATCCGGTGCGGACATCGCCCCGGAGGCCTGCGGCGGACGCTTACGAAAATACAGCGGCGCGAACGCCTCTTTCTGGTTCAGCTCCATCTCGCCTTCCCGCACCAGTTCGAGGGCGGCGGCAAAGCTCGAGGCAAACACCGTGGCTTTTTGCGTGGGGTCGACGATGTAGCTCAGCAGGTAGTCGTCGAGGCAGCTCCAGTCCTCGGACTCGGCCATGCCGACCAGCCGCTCCAGCGACGCGCGCGCCTCGGCGAGCGACCACACCGTGCGCTTGGCCAGATGCACGGTCGCCAGCACGCGCTGCTGCCGCTGCGCCGCATAGGCCGATAGCAAGTCGAAAAGGGTCGCGGTGAACTTCGGATGACGGATTTCGGCGATCGATTCCGGATTGCCGCGCGGGAAAATATCGCGCTGGAACTGCGGCCGGTTCATCAGCCGGTTGGCGGCTTCGCGAATGGCCTCGAGCCTGCGCAGCCGGTTGGCGAGCGCGGTCGCCATCTCCTCCGCGCTCGGCCCATCCGGCGTCGGCGGTTCGGGCAGCAGCAGGCGCGATTTCAGGTAGGCGAGCCAGGCCGCCATCACGAGGTAATCGGCCGCCAGTTCGAGCCGGATTTTTCGTGCGGCTTCGATGAAGGTCAGATACTGGTCGGCCAGCGCCAGGATCGAGATCTTGGCGAGATCGACCTTCTGCTGCCGCGCCAGCGTGAGCAGCAGATCGAGCGGGCCCTCATAGCCCTCGACATCGACGACCAGCGCCGGCTCGCCGTCGGTCGCCTCGGCGGGCG
>DAIMKE010000868.1:0-3613 GCA_036721875.1 Bradyrhizobium sp.
CTACGAATTCACCGACATCGATACGACGGTCGCGGCGGGCCTCTGGCTCGCGGGATCTGCCTGGAACAGGCCGAACGACACGTTTGGCCTCGCCGGCGTGGTCAACGGGATCTCGCAAGCCCGCCGGACGTATCTCGATGCCGGAGGTCTCGGCATTCTCGTCGGCGACGGTCGCCTGCCGAACTCCGGCCCGGAGAAGATCCTCGAAACCTACTACAGCTTCCCAATGTGGTCGTGGCGCGCGACGCTGGACTACCAGCTTGTCGTCAACCCGGGATACAACCGCGACCGCGGACCGGCGTCGATCTTCGGCGTGCGCGTGCGCTCGCAGTTCTGAGCAGCCCACCGCTCTATCGCGTAGCACCGCAAACTAAAAGGCCGCCCGAGGGCGGCCTTCGTCTTCGATCGACCGTCTGGCGGATGTTTGGAGGACATCGCCGCCCAGCGTCGCGCGAAGTTTCAATAGCGATGGCCGTGCCCGCGCTTGATGACGACGGTCCGGTTGCCGTGCATCCTCATGCCGCGATGCATGTCGCCGCCATGGTACCCGCGCATCTCGGCCCGCGCGCCATGTCCACCATGATGTCCCTTCTTCACAATCACCGTCTCCGCCGAAGCCGGCAGGGCGAACGACACGGCCAAGCCGATTACCAAAAGACCAAGCTTCTTCATCTTCAATTCCCTTTCTCCAGTGTTTACCCAAGTCACACGTCGTCGTGGCGTTCCCTTCGGCGGACGACTGCGGTTGCGAACGCAAGGGAAAAGGATCGAGCCGGGCACTTGCCGTCGGGCAACTTTGCATCGATCCGCGCGTTTCAAACTGTTCAATTCATAGGAGGCTTTCCGATGCCGGGCACGACGCAGATCAAGGAACATATGGATGTCATCTCGTCCGACAAGAAAATCGTCGGCAAGGTCGACCACATGGAAGGGACCGACAAGATCAAGCTGACGAAGCAGTGCTCGCCCGACGGCGACCATCACCACTTCATTCCTGTGTCCTGGGTCGATCATGTCGACCAGCACGTCCATCTCTCCAAATCAGGCGACGAAGTCACGGCGCACTGGCAGCACGAAGGTCGCAAGTAGCTAGGCGACTTGGCCACCGAACCAAGGCGCCCATGGGCCAGTCGATCCTGACTGGCCGCCGGCATGGCGAGAAGAGCCACGCCGGCCGTTCTTGCCACCGGCATGGATAGAGCCGAGCTTAGCCGAACAAGGTGACAATCACCGCAGCTGTAGCGCCGAGCGGACCAATGAGGGTGAGCGACAGGCTCTCGGGAAATGCACGATGCAGAAAATCCCAATCGCCGTCGATGACAACGCTATCAGCGCCAATAACCAACGACGAAGCAAAAACGCAACGGCTGCGGGCTCCTATTTTGAAGTCTTTTCCTCGCGCAGCTCGGCTTGCGCGGCGGCGAAGATGATGTCCACCGGCCGGCACCGATCTACGACGGTCCGCAGCATCCTGCGGCCATCATCCTTCTGTCGGCCATGGCTCAGGAACTCACCGACGAAGAAGTCCGCCTCGCAAAGCCGCCTTTCGCCCTCGGCGCCCGCACTGCCGCCGGCATTTTCGCGCACCCGGTCCATGTCGAGTCTGCCCAAGTAGAAGTCTAGGACCTGACCCGGCCACTGGGAGCGATCCACCCTCGCCGCGTTGCGTTCAAGTTCCTCTCGATCCGGGTTGCCCTGGTGAATGCGGGCGATGTGCATCCAGATGGCGGGAAAGGCGTTCGTCGGCCTCAACCTCGCAGCGATACGCAGATCTTCGATCGCTCCCGCGATCTCGTCCGAATAGAGCCGCGCTCTTCCTCGCCCGAGATAGGTCGCGGGGTTGCCGGGATCGATCGATTGGGCGCGGTCGAAATCGGCCAACGCATCCTTGTAGCGCCCCATCGTCATATAGGCGCTCGCCCTGTTCGACCAGAAAATCGGATCGGTGCCCTTGAGCCGGATGGCCTCGTCGAAATCCCCGATCGCCTTGTCAGTGTCGCCCAGCAGGAGATACATGCCGCCCCTGTTGCTGTAGGCGTCCGCGAAGTCGCGCTGCAGTTCGATCGCCCGGTCGTAGTCCGATATTGCGGCCCGATAGTCCTGCCTCGCGATGAAGGCGTGGGCCCGGTTGTAGAAGGCTTGTGCCGACTTGGGATCGAGCCGGATCGCCTCTTCGTAGCTTTCGATGGCCCGGTCCACCTCGCCCTTGCGTTCGTAGACCGATCCAAGATTGTTGTGAATGAGCGCGCTGGTCGGATTCAACCGAAGGGCTTGCATGAGATCGTCACGTGCCTTGTCGAACTCCCGTCGATCGCTCCACGCTAGCGCGCGATACACGTAGGAGTTCGGGAAGTCGGGCAACAGCGCTATCGCCGCGTCGAAGTCACCCAGAGCGAGATCGCGCAGACCGAGCGCGTCGTATGAGACCCCTCGCCCGTACAGGATAAAGCCACGTTGTTCCGGAGTGAATTGCCCTTGTTTGATGGCTTCGTTGAACAACTGGATGGCCAGTGGAAACTGTTTCCGGTCCTTGGCCGCGAACGCTTCCCGCGCGAACTCACGTGAGGTCTGAGCGGCCGACGGCGAAGCCAGCAAGCACAGCATCAGGAGACTGGACGCCGCAAAAAGCAACCTCAGTCCCTTCGCAAGAATTCCGGTGTCGATTCTCTCCGTGGACCGATTGCCGTTCCGAGCTGTTTTCGTCACGACCGCCCTCAATTCGCGATGCGTCTGGCGGGAAACCTGCCGTCTAGGCGCACACCGCATTCCTCGCAGGAAAAAACCCAACCGCCGACCTCGGTTCGCCAGTCGCCGTCGTGCGGACAGTTCGGGCATGCCACCCTCCCTCTTTCTTTTCCTCCGCCGATCTCGATGTCGAGTGCCGACTTGAGACGATGGAGGCGCTCGAGCTTGTTCTCGGCCTCATCCACGTCAAACCACGTCGTCGGGCGCCAGCGCGCACGCGTTGTTCTCGTCGACTTCGATCTGCAGGGTCGCGTGTCCGATCTTGTGCTCCGTCCGGAGCAGTCGGGCCGACTCCATCAGGAACTCGTCGCCAGGATGCCCGGCGGGCATGACGAGATGACACGTGAGCGCTGTTTCCGTCGTGGAGATTGGCCAGATGTGCAGGTCATGGATCTTGGAGACCCCCGGGCGCTGCAGCAGAAACGAGCGGACGGCATCCATGTCGGTCCCTGCTGGCGCCGCGCTCAAGGACATCGCGACCGAGCCACGCAGAAGGCTCCAGGTGCTCCAAAGAATCACGGCGCAGATAGTGAGGCTCATGCCGGGATCCAGCCACAGCCAGCCGGTCCAGAGGATGAGCGCGGCAGACGCGACGACGCCGGCCGAAACGGCGGCGTCTCCAGCCATGTGCAAAAATGCGCCCTGGATGTTGATGTCGCCCTTGCGTCCGCTCGCGAACAGCATGGCGGTGGCGCCGTTGACGACGATGCCGATGGCGGCGACCACCATGACGGTCAGGCCGGCGACGGGCTCCGGTTCGTACAGCCGGAGTATGGATTCCCAGCCGATGGCGCCGGTTGCGACGAGAAGAAACACGGCGTTCGCGAGCGCCGCCAGGATCGACGCCCCCTTCAGACCGTAGGTGAAG
>DAIMKE010000869.1:0-3611 GCA_036721875.1 Bradyrhizobium sp.
CGGATGTCGTTGATGAAGCCCATGTCGAGCATGCGGTCGGCTTCATCGAGCACCAGGAACTCGACCTGGCCGAGCTTCAGCCCGTTGCTCTGGACGAGATCGAGCAGGCGGCCAGGGGTTGCCACCATGACTTCGACGCCCTGCATCACCGAGCGGACCTGGCGGCCCATCGGCACGCCGCCGATCGCCAGCGCCGAGCTCAGGCGGATGTGGCGGCCATAGGCGTTGAAGCTGTCGAGGATCTGGCCCGACAATTCGCGGGTCGGAGAGAGCACCAGCACGCGGCAGCTCTTGGGCTGCACCCGGACGCGGTTCTCCAGGATGCGGTGCAGGATCGGGAGCGCGAAGGCTGCGGTCTTGCCGGTGCCGGTCTGGGCGATACCGACGACGTCACGGCCGGTGATGGCGAGAGGGATGGTCTGGGCCTGGATCGGCGTGGGCGTGAGATAATTCTCTTCCTTGAGTGCACGCGAAATGGGATCGGCGAGGCCGAAATCCTGAAAGGAGGTCAAAAGATGGGTTCTTTCCATTAACAAAGGCAGGCGCCCAGCCGTATCGGCCGGGGGCGCGCGAGGGGGGTGTCAGAGACACCCGCGTGTTTGGGGCGTCGGTTTTGCTAGCTGAAGGGGCAAGCCAGAAACCGCAAAACGGGATCAGAACACGCGGCTCGCAGGGACCTGATGATTCTCAAGGTCACGGCGTTGATATGGCGCATCAACGCGGCGCTTTCAAGGTGAATTCGGGTATTTCCGGCAGGGCGGTTAAGCATTTGCATGCCGGCGGGATCCGGCGCCTGTACATCCACGGCCTGTTCCGGAACCAAACGGACCAAATTTAGTGCAATAAATTTAGCCAAAATACGGTCATTGCCCAATAAATAGAGCGTTTGCCGCTTAGGTGCACATTTACGGAGCCTATAAATTAGGCGTCTATCCCCGCGCTTTTCCCGGTTCCGCCAAAATTGATAAGTGGATGTATGGGCTTAGCCCGCTTCCAGGGCGTGGCATGGTTCTTGCGATTCCGTTAACGCAGGCGGCCGTGGGGCCGTTCGCAGCGTTTAACGCCTGCGTCAGGGAGATGACACCTCATGCTTACTCAATTGACTCACGATATAGCGACGATGAGCCGCCGCCGCTGGCTGGCGGCCACCGCCGGCCTGGTTTTGGGCCTGGCTTCATTTTCAAGCGCCAAGGCGCAGGAGACCATCAAGGTCGGCGTCCTGCATTCGCTCTCCGGCACCATGGCCATCAGCGAAACCACGCTGAAGGACACCATCCTCTTCCTGATCGACGAGCAGAACAAGAAGGGCGGCGTGATGGGCAAGAAGCTCGAAGCCGTCGTCGTCGACCCCGCCTCGAACTGGCCGCTGTTTGCCGAGAAGGCTCGCGAGCTGATCACCAAGGATAAGGTCTCGGTCGTGTTCGGCTGCTGGACCTCGGTGTCGCGCAAGTCCGTGCTCCCGGTCTTCAAGGAGCTGAATTCGATCCTGTTCTACCCCGTGCAGTACGAGGGCGAGGAGAGCGAGCGCAACGTGTTCTACACCGGTGCGGCGCCGAACCAGCAGGCGATCCCCGCCGTCGACTACCTGATGAAGGACGAAAAGGTGAAGCGCTGGGTGCTGGCCGGCACCGACTACGTCTATCCGCGCACCACCAACAAGATCCTCGAAGCCTACTTGAAGTCGAAGGGCGTCAAGCAGGAAGACATCATGATCAACTACACGCCGTTCGGTCATTCTGACTGGCAGACGATCGTCGCCGACATCAAGAAGTTCGGCTCGGCGGGCAAGAAGACCGCGGTGGTCTCCACCATCAACGGCGACGCCAATGTTCCCTTCTACAAGGAGCTCGGCAACCAGGGCATCAAGGCGACCGACATTCCGGTTGTCGCTTTCTCGGTCGGCGAGGAAGAACTCGCCGGCATTGATACCAAGCCGCTGCTCGGCCATCTCGCCGCCTGGAACTACTTCCAGTCGATCAAGTCGCCCGAGAACGAGAAGTTCATCAAGGCCTGGCAGGCCTACACCAAGAATCCGAAGCGCGTGACCAACGATCCGATGGAAGCCCACGTCATCGGTTTCGACATGTGGGTCAAGGCGGTAGAGAAGGTGAAGTCGACCGATCCGGACAAGGTGATCGACGCGCTGCCCGGCATCGAAGCCAAGAACCTGACCGGCGGCACCTCCAAGATGCTTCCGAACCATCACATCACCAAGCCGGTGTTCATTGGCGAGATCAAGGCCAACGGCCAGTTCGACGTGGTGTGGAAGACCCCGGGCCTCGTGGCCGGCGATGCATGGTCGAAGGAGCTCGACGGCTCCAAGGACCTGATCGGCGACTGGGTCGGCAAGAAGTGCGGCAACTACAACACCAAGACCAACAAGTGCGGCGGCCAGGGCTCCTGATGGGGCTCCTGACCTCGATCTGACGCAGCAAGACACTTCCAGAACAACTTCCACGACAACGGAGAGGGCGGCGATGCCGCCGCCCTCTCCCCATACTCCTGCCGGGGTCGTATCGTGACTGCCAATTTCCTCGACCGCTTTCGCGCGGCCTTGCTCGCAATCCTTTTGGCCGCAGCCTTCGCCGTGCCGGCGCTGGCGGGACCGTTCGAGGATGCGGTCGCCAAGTTCGCCAATGATGATTTCTCCGACACGGACGAGGCGATTGGTATTGTCGCCGCCTCCGGTAATCCGCTGGCCTTTCCCATCGTCAGCGCGCTGCAGGAAGGCCGGCTCTCGGCCGATCCGGAATCCAGGAAAGTTTTCGTCACTGGAAGCGACGGCAAGATCATCGATGCCGCAACCGGTGCCGCGGTGGACAAGCTGCCGGATGGCGCGGCTGCCGTCCGTCTCAACAACCGCCTGCGTCGTACCGTCGAAGCGGCGCTAGGCGGCCTGACGCTGCTGTCGCCCGATCCCGCCAAGCGCATCGCGGCCGCGCAGTCGGTGTTCAAGAGCCACGACGAGAACGCCTTGCCCGTGATCGACGATGCGCTGGCCAAGGAAACCAACAGGGCCGTCAAGGCGGCCTTCACCGAAGCCCGCGCCGCCATCCTGCTGTACAAGGCCGATGCGAGCGAGGTCGACAAGCTCGAAGCCGTCGCCGTCGTCAAGGCAAAGGGCGACCAGGAGGCGATGGCGTTGTTGACTGGCCTGCCCAGCGACGTGCCGCCCAATGTCGCGCGCGCCGCGACAAGCGCGATCGCCTCGATTCAGAGCAATCTTGCGATGTGGTCGATGGTGCAGAACGCCTGGTATGGCCTGTCGCTCGGCTCGGTGCTGCTGCTCGCCGCGATCGGGCTGGCGATCACCTTCGGCGTCATGGGCGTCATCAACATGGCCCATGGCGAGATGGTGATGATCGGCGCCTACGTCACCTTCGTGGTGCAGGAGGTCATCCGTACCAGCTATCCCGGCCTGTTCGACTATTCGCTGCTGATCGCGGTGCCGCTGGCGTTTCTTGTTGCCGGCGCCATCGGCGTGGCGATCGAGCGCGGCATCATCCGCTTCCTCTATGGCCGTCCGCTGGAAACGCTGCTGGCGACCTGGGGCCTCTCGCTGGTGCTGCAGCAGGCGGTGCGCACCATGTTCGGCCCGACCAACCGCGAGG
>DAIMKE010000870.1:0-3603 GCA_036721875.1 Bradyrhizobium sp.
CCCGCCATGACTCCGCGGAGCTTCCCTCGCCACAGGCCTGTTGCGGCGGGCTTCAAAGTCATGACGGCGGAACCCGATAGGACGGTTGGCCGCTAACCCCGGTACGCCACTTTCGCTTAATTCCGGCAAGCCATGATCGCCCCAGAAAACTCTTGGCCAGACGATTCATCTTACCAACGCCGGTGCGCAGGAGGTTGATGCAGACCGCCTTCAAGCGCGGGGCAAAGATGTAAACCGTCGACTCCTGTCTCGAGAGGTTGGCCAGCATCTCCTTGTAGGTGGCATCGCCGATGCCAAAGTCTATCAGCCGTGCCGGCCGGCTCGACGACGCCTGCAGCTCTTCCAGTACGCTTAGAATCAGGTGGAGACCGGGGCCATACTTCGCGTAGGCAGGATCGTAGGACACATACTCGCTGAGAAAGACTCCATTGCGCAGCGAGCCGATCCAGAGAGCGGCCGGCTGGCCGTCGAGGTAAAGAATGTATCCTCGCAGCCAGCCCTTGCTTGCCTCGAAACGGAGGCGCGATCGGATGATCGGCGTTTCCGAGAACCCGACACCCAGCCCCCGCTGATAGGACTTGGCCGCGATGGTCTCCGCGTCACGCATCAACTGATCCAGGTCGGCCGACGAGCCAAATCGCTCGATCCTGCTTTCCGCAAAAGCGCAGGCGATATCTTCGATGCGCTTGCGCTGGTTGTATCGTCCCTTCTTCGGAAGGCCAGCCAGGAACGAACCAGCTTTCTCCGGAAGTGCACGCAACCGGTGAGCTTGCGGGCTGATCAGATGATCGGCGCACCACCAGGTCGGAAGACCGCAGGCATGTTTGACGAGGGGGGAGCTGATCTCCGGAGAATGAAACGAGGCTGCATCGGCCTCCCCGGCTGCCAGCGACTCCATGATGCTCTCGAGCAGCATCCTGGCGTTTTGCTCGGAGATCTCGCCCAACCAGCCGCCGTGCACGATCTGCAGCACTCTCAACTCGGGAACGGGGAGAGCAAAATACCCGAGCTTGACCGGCACATGGCTCACCTCCAATCGACCGACGAGAAGCGCGCTGGGAAGCCCTCCTTCGTAGAGGACCACGACGTGCGGCCGTTGAACCTGCGGATATGTGTCCAGGATGAACAGGAAAAAGTCGATATCCGCGTCTCGAGGCGGATTGCACGAATTCCAGAAATCTCGAAGCGGCTCGATCTCGGAGCTCGTTCTGAGAACCCTGATTTGACGGCGCGCAGTGGTTTCATTCATGGCGTTGACCTGACGAAAACTCCCTTGGCTCTCTTTCCTGACCCTGCCCGACGCGGGTGAAGCCAGGCCGATACAGGGCCGCGCGCGATCAGCGATGAGATAGCCCACCTGCCTTGGCATCCTGCACGATGGCGCCCGTGAGCATGTTCACGTTGCGCAGATAGATCGACTTGACGCTGTTGTCGTTGGGTCCGCCGCGGATCGGACCGCCAAATGCCAGTCCCGACGAGGTCCTCGACGGATCGAAATAGTTGTCGTGCACCGTAAACGTGTTCACGATGTCGGCGACGGTGATGCCAGTGAATGCGTTGACCGTGCCGGTGAACGTATTGTTGCCGATTTCGCCCGAGATGATCCTGCCGGGGTTGGAGCCAATGTCAGGCTCCACCATGAACCCCTGGCTCGCACCTCCATTCTGGGCGGTCGTGTTATACGCGATGGTCACCGTGAACGGTCCATCGATGAACTCGGTGTAGTCGCCGTGCGCGCCAGGCGCCATGCCGGCATTCTGAATGAGTTTGTATCGCAGAACGAGACCTGCCGCCCGGCCGCCATTGTGCATTTGAACCATGTCGCCGCCGGCGTTCTTCAGCCAGCAATACTGCACCGTCAACGATCCTGAACCACGACTCTCGATAAGGCCGCTGACGTCGGGGTTGTTGCGGCCGTCAATCGTGCTGTAGGCGACCGTCACGTTCGACGACGACACGGCCGCAAGGACGGGCTTGTTGCCGTTGGAGCCAACAATGAAGTTGGAGTTCTGAATCTTCGTATCCTCACCCTGGACAACGACGCCCCAGCCGCCATCGAGAGAGAAGTCATAGCCATCCAGCGTGATGCCGTTTCCCGTTACGGTGACGATGCGCATCTTGCGATCCACCGATACCCCGCTCATCGAGATCGCGGCAGGGTCCTTGAGCTCGATCGCCGTTGGGCGGCCCACGCAATAGTCGACCCCGGCAACAGACCAGGAAGGACGAGAGCGATATCGGCTCAGCAGTTCGGGATACTGAATGTCGCAACGGGGCGCGCCGGACGCCCCGTCGCCTTGCTCGCTGGATGCCTGCGGCGCCCCCGTGTCGTTGGCCGCCCTAGCGAAAGAGTGAGCTGCGTGGAACGCCAACCCCGCAGCAAATGAGCAGGCAAGGAAACTCCGAACGGCAGCTCTCAAAGACGACTGCATGGGTACCTACCACCGACGCTCGGTTGCTGGAACATAGACCGGCGGAGCGTACCAGGCGGAGTAAAGTTCACTGATGTGTCTCGTTCCCAGAAAGTGTTCGTATAGAGAGGCTCGCACTCCGATATACGCGCCCCAGAGCATCCACATGGTGTTCCAATAGTGCACGGTCAGCCCGACCAGCACGAACGTCATCACCGCAAGCGTAAAGCCCGATCGCACGCTGTCCATGTAGGGATCGAGCGTCGGGCCAGCGGTCTTTCGTCCAAACCCGACGAAAAAGGAGGTCACATTGGCCAACAGCATGAAGACAACGATTGGAACACCAAACCGAAGCGCGATGACCAGCCAGACGGCGTCCACCGAGGCATTGTCGAAGAATTCCTGGCCTTCGCCGATATCGCCGAACCCAAAGCCCACCAGGGGAGAGAAACCGATGTTGTAGAACGCTCGATCCCATGTGGCCTGGCGAAAGTAGCCGGTCGAGGGATCGAGAGTGAGGTGCGCGACGATCCAAGACGTCGGATTGTTGGTAGTCGCGTAGATGAAGACGAGCCCGGCTCCGATGACCGCTGCCAGCGCCTTCCATCGCCATGGAGACGATTTCATGAGCCGGTCGTAGCTATAGACCGCCAGGACTACGAAGAACATCAACATGGGGGCTGAAGACATCGCCAGGAAGCATCCGACGAACGCAACGCCGACCCAACCTATTTGCGCCAATCGGCGTTGCTCCGAGTATAAAAATACGGCTGCGGCAGCGGTGCAGAATGTCCCGTAAGAAATCGCGTGCGGAAAGACGGACGCCGCCCTCATCAGTCCGTTCCTGTACTCCGGATCGCTGTTTAGCCCCAGAAAGCCGTTGACCACGAGCTTTCCCGACATCTGGTCGAGCATCGCGACTGCAACGATCAACGCTACAGCGACCTTCAAGGCCTTGACGAACTCGGCGACGGCCAGGTGCCCGAAAATGTATGCGCGCGCGACAATATAGCCGCCGAGGAGTTCGAGCGTCACCGCTCCAGCCGACGACAGTTCGGCGGAACGGCTCTCCTGTGCGGATACTCCCAGCATCCACATTGACGCCAGAAAGACGAACAGATCGCATGCAACGAACCGCCGCCCCTTCTGCAGCAACAGACAGAGGCCCGGAATCAGGAGCAGAGCGATAACG
>DAIMKE010000871.1:0-3602 GCA_036721875.1 Bradyrhizobium sp.
GTCCCACCCCGCCAAGACGGCCGAAACTGATCCGCCGCTGGCCCCGCCTGCTGCGGCAGAGCTGCCGCAGGATGACACTCTGCAGCATGAAGCGCCACCGCTGGGCGAAGAAGCCCGTCCTCACCATGACGCCAACACAAATCAAAAGGCCGCGCCTGACTCGGAGAAGGTCTGAGATTCAGTGTCATCGGCCTTCATGTGCGCGCCCGCTAGAACGTGTCGGTACCCAGGGAAGGATGTACCCACTCCAGGATTGCGGTTCCTGAATCTTAAACCGATCATTGAATGTCCGTGCGGCGTCCGCCGAACTGGCCGGTACGAGGCTGAAATCTGGCGTGAGTTGCGGCGCTCTCTATCGACCTACGACCACAATTGAGTCATCGCGCCCGTCCCGCGCTCTGAGGCGACGGAAGCAATTCGAGATCTCGTTGAGACAGTGACGGTATTTAGAGACTCTTCGCGACCAGGCGGCGTCACGGTCGCAATCGCCGGGCGCCTAACTGCTTTACTGAATGAACCTGTGTTCCCCACCAATGTTCGAGGAGTGTGGGTGAGCGGCCCGAGACATAGGTGACAAATCGTACCGGACACATGGGTTACACTTTCCGCTTTTGTTCTGCGGGAGGTGTGGATGCCGTGGAAAGTGAGTTCGGTAATGGAAGAGCGCCTGCGCTTTGTCGCCCGGCTTCTGGATGGGGAAGCCATGACCGAGGTGTGCCGGGAGTTCGGCATCTCCCGCAAGACCGGCTACAAGATTTTCGACCGCTACAAGGAGTACGGGCTGGAGGCGTTGAGCGACCGCTCCAGGCGGCCGGTCCGCTACGCCAACCAGCTCCCGCAGCAGCTCGAGACCCTGATCGTCCCGGCTGAAGAGCGAGAAGCCGCACTGGGGCGCCCGCAAGATCCGCGAACTGCTGGTGCGTCGGCTCGACGGCGACGTCAGGGTTCCCGCCAAGAGCACCATTCATGCGGTGCTCGATCGCCACGGCTTGGTCAAGCGCGGCGGCGGGCCGCGCCACCGCGCGCGCGGCACGCCGCTGTCGCAGGGCACGCTTGCCAATGATCTGTGGTGCGCCGACTTCAAGGGCGAATTCAAGCTCGGCAATGGCCAGTACTGTTACCCACTGACCGTCACCGACCATGCCTCGCGCTTCCTGCTGCTCTGTGAAGCCCTGGACTCAACGCGCGAAGACCCTGCCATTACCGCCTTCGAACGGCTGTTCCGTGAACGCGGTCTGCCGCTGGCCATCCGCTCCGACAATGGCGTGCCCTTTGCCAGTCCCAATGCCTTGTTCAACCTCTCGAAGCTGTCGGTGTGGTGGCTCAGGCTCGGCATTGCGATCGAACGCATCAAGCCGGGCCATCCGCAACAGAACGGTCGCCACGAGCGCATGCATCTGACCCTCAAGAAAGAGGCGACCCGACCGCCGGGCTTCAACAGCCTGCAGCAGCAGGACCGCTTCGATGCCTTCGTCCGCGAGTTCAATACGGAAAGACCGCCACGAGGCGCTCGACATGAAGTGCCCTGCCGAGCTCTACACCGCCTCAACGCGCGTCTATGCCGGCTTGCCAGACCTGACCTACCCCTTCCACGATCGTGACGTCGTCGTAACCGCTTGCGGTCGGCTCTGCCTGCATCGCAAGAGGATCAACATCTCAACCGTGCTGGCCGGGCAGAAGCTCGGCATCAAGGAAGTCGACGAGGGCATTTGGCTCATCAGCTTCATGCACTACGACCTGGGATACTTCGACCTGGAGCAAAAGACCTTGCAACCCCTCGACAACCCGTTTGGTCCGAAGCCCGTCACCGATGTCTCCGGTACGACATCGTCGCTCTGACTGAGATAGGCACTCTTTCTCATTCTTGGCATGGCAGCCCACTTGCTTGGCCGCGCTGAGCAGTCAACCCCCGAAGCCCGCAGGGGCGCGCCCCCGGGCGCGCGGGGTTGACGGCGATAGCCGCGTGCCGAGCAATAATGGGGCCGCGCCAGAATGCGTGGCGTGACTGACCTGCAACCCTCGACAACCCCGAACGGCACGAGGTTGTCACCCATGTCTCAGGTACGATCTGTTACCTGTGTGTCCGGGCTGGACATGGTGAGACGTTGGTAGCGAGAGAGGGACTCGAACCCCCGACCCCAGGATTATGATTCCCGTGCTCTAACCAGCTGAGCTACCTCGCCACGGTCCACAGTCACGGCAACGTATGCCGCAGTCGCGAACGCGGGGCATATAAGAAGTAGCGCCGGGGCCTGTCAAGCAAAGCGGCGCGTTCCGCGAAATACCTGCAAAACAGCGCTATTTCGGCCGGATCGTGGGGTCGCCGCCAGGGCTGCCGGGCGGCGGAATCACGGGAGTCTTGCCGACGTCGGGTGCGGGCGCGTGCATTTCGGGGTCGACCCCAGGCGGCGGACACAGCACGCCATCGGAACGGGCCAGTCTGTCGCCAAGCGGCTCGGCTCGCTGCCCAATGGTCGCTCCCTCCGGAGCAGCGGTGCCCGACCGCGGCGCCGGATGCATCGGGGCGCAATTGGCCGATCGGTCAGGCGACGGCGGCGCGGTTCGCGGCGCGGGCGTCGTCTCACCGGGCGGAGCCTGTGCAAGCGCCACGCCGGAAACCGCCGTCAATACACATGAGAGAAGGAGTGCGCGTTTGATATCCATGTGGGGAAACGGCCCGCGCGCGCGGAGGTTCCGCAGCCAATTTGTCGCTTTATTCCTTGACGCGCTTTCCTGACACGAATCGGCGTCCACCCTCGGATCGAGTCCGGGGCATGCTTCGCCCGATCACGCCATGCATTTCACGATTTCCGAAAACGGATCAGCGAAAAATGCCCCATCGGCGGCATCGGCCGCCGCTCGGTCAGGGTGACGCCACCATGCTTGGCGGCCCAGTCGGTCAGCCGCGCCCACGGAAATTCCGGCCGCCAGCCGAGCCGCCGCGCCAATGGCGCGAATGCCAGTTCGAAGATCCGGCGCGGCCCGCTTTCGGCGCCGATGTGATTGACCAGGATGAGTTCTCCGCCGGGTTTCAGCACGCGGATGAAATCATCCAGCGTGCGCTCCGGGTCGGGCACCGCGGTGATGACATATTGCGCCACCACCGCATCGAAGCTGGAATCCTTGAACGCGAGATTCTTGGCGTCCATCACCGCCAGCGTTTCGACGTTGGCAAGTCCGAGCGTACGTACGCGCTTGAGCGCCCGCCGCAGCATCGGCTCGGAAATATCGACGCCGCATAGTTTCGTGCTGCGCGAATATTCCGACAGCGACAGGCCGGTGCCGACGCCGACGTCGAGAACGCGCCCGCCGATCTTGTCGGCCTCCGCGATGGTCGATTGCCGGCCGTGATCGAACACCTTGCCGAACACGAGATCGTAGACCGGCGCCCAGCGCGCATAGGCCTTGGTGATCGTTGCGGTGTCGAGTTCCCCCATTGTCCCCTCTGCCCTGTCCCCGTCAGCCGCAGGGGTCAACTCGCACGCGCTTCGAGAGGCTCTTTCTGCGAGGCGCGCGACGCCGTCATCGACAGCGTGCTCTTGATGAAGCCGCCGCCCAACACCCGCGCCTGCCCCTCGGGCGCATCGTAGAAGACACAGGCC
>DAIMKE010000872.1:0-3586 GCA_036721875.1 Bradyrhizobium sp.
GCCTGCAGGCGCTCGATGCAGTGAGCACCGCGACCGTCGAGATGGCGCAGACGCCGCTCTATTTCTATATCGGCAAGGAGCCGGCGCTGGCTTACGCGACCGGCGCGCCCTTCGGCATGAACCATCGCCACCAGCATTCCTGGTGGACGTTCGGCGGCGGCGCCGAACTCTGCAACGAGGCGCTGAAGCCCTTCAAGACGCACGCCATCCTGTGCGGCAACTCCGGCACACAGATGGGCGGCTGGTTCCGCAAGGAGATCAAGACCGTCGAGGATCTCCAGGGCCTCAAGTTCCGCATCGCGGGCATGGGCGGCCATGTGCTCGCCAGGCTCGGCATCGTGCCGCAGCAGATCGCGGGCGGCGACGTCTATTCGGCGCTCGAAAAGGGATCGATCGATGCTGCGGAGTTCGTCGGTCCCTATGACGACGAGAAGCTCGGCTTCCACAAGGTCGCGAAATACTACTACTTCCCCGGCTGGTGGGAAGGCGGCGCGATGCTGCACATGATCGTCAACGACGAGAAGTGGAATTCACTGCCGAAGCACTACCAGGCGATCGTCAACCAGGCCGGCGCGGCGGCAGGCGCGTGGATGATCGAGAAATACGACAGCGTCAATCCGGCAGCCCTGAAGCGGCTGGTCGCGGGCGGAGCGGAGCTGCGCGCGTTCCCGCAGCCGGTCATGGAGGCCTGCTACAAGGCCACGCAGGATCACCTGAACGAGATCGCCGGGAAGAGCCCGTTGTTCAAGAAGACCAAGGAAAGCCACGACGCGTACATGAAGGAAGTGCTGTTCTACACGCAGATCGCGGAAAACTATTACGACAACTACCTGCTGGGCAAAATGCGCAGGAGTTGATTCATCGCTGCGGCGCGCTTGCGACCGAAGGGGTCTTGTTTCGAGTCACGGCCTCAAGGCGCTTCGCCTCTGCGACGTCGGAAAATGCGCGCTTCAGATCGCCGAGGCGGTGGAAGACGATCCCGCGATCGATGTAGGACTCCGGCGAATTGGGGTCGAGGCCGATCGCCAGGTCGAAATTGACAAGGGCGATGTAGAGATCGCCGATGCGATACGCCTGGATGCCCCGTTCCCGATAATATTGGGCATCCCTGGTTCCAAAGTCGGGAGCCGGCGAAGCATCCGCGCTCGCGGAAGCGACGCCCGTGGTCACCACGGGCTCAACATTCACCACAGGCTCAACATTCACCGCAGGTGCGATGATCTCCGGTTCGGCCGGTTCCGTGACATCGCGTGGATTGATGTCCGGCTTCATGCTGGCTGCCGCAACTTCAAGCTTGTCGTGTTGCTCGGCTTGGCTGTGGTCGGTTTGGCTCTGCTGTTCGGCCAGGTCGTGTTGCTCGGCCTGGGCGTGCGCCTCGGATAGTTCGGCCGCTTTGATGATCGGAGCCTGCGTCGCTTTGCGCGCGGATGCCTCTGTGACCTGCGACGTAGCGGGGGGAAACCCGTCGAAGGGTCTGTAAAGAATGTAGCCTCCGATCAGCACGACGGAGACGACCGCGCTCGCGGCGGCGTCAGCGGCCAGCCTGCGAAACGTGCCGGAGAAAGCGCTGCGCTTTGGCTTCAGCCCTTGTTGCCGGCGCACCACGACGAGCATCCGGTCATAGGCCGCACGCTGCTGCCCATCGCTCAGGATGGCGTGGGCGCGGACAATTTTTCTGAATCTCTCGGCAGCTTCCGGATTGTCAGAATTGTTGTCGGGATGGTTCGCCTTGGCAGCCTTGCGGAAAGCCGCCCTCAATTCATCGGCGTCGTCGTCCGGAAGTGCTCCGAGCAAATCGTAGAGGGTTTTCATGGATACTCACTAAAATACTGATAGTTCTCAACAAATTCCTCCCGCACGAGGCACAATTTGAATCAAATAGACAGGCAAGAGCAGCCTGTCCCAAATCGGGAAAAGTGTGAAATGCTGGAATGGCAAAACAAAGACTGAATAGAGGAGCTCCGCCCGCTGGCGGCCGTGAAGAAAACACAGGCGCCCATCGACTGCAATTGCACGATGTTTTCGGCGGTAATCGCCGCGTCGTGAGCGGGCAACCCAACCGCTGATATGCGGCCGGTAGCGATATGCCGTCTACCGCGGTTGCGCGGATTGGCGTCGAACCGGGCCTTGTTGCCGAACCGGCTCGACTTCGCACGTGCTGGCGGCCTGCAGCAGGGCCAGGCGGTCGCGCGCGGCCTTCTCGGCGTCCAGGTAGCACTGTCGCTCGTACTCGACCTTCAGGCGGGCCCATTCGTTGGGATCGACGGTCTTGAGATCGGATCTGTTGAACTCGCAATCGGGCGCTGGTTGCGGCGACAGCAGCGCCAGGTCAGGCCGCCTGATCCTGGGCGCAACATATCGATATGGCTCGGGGTATCGGCGGGGACGCACGACAGTACGGACCGGAGGCGGTTTGCTTTCGTGCGCGGTCGGACTGGCTTCACGCTGCGCCGGATTGCGCGCGCAGCCGGCGAGCAGCATCGAGCACAGAATGACGGAGATGGCGGTCAGAAGTACTGGAACGCGCGATTTCACGCGGGCACAGCTCCGCGGCGCTCTTGTGCGCTCGCAGGGATCCCCAGGGCACAGCGCTGCATCGACGATCGCCATGCCTATGATTCCGGTTGAATGCGAGCCTGGATGGAGAAATTGATCGACATGGAAATTTCGCGACGCGCAGCGATCATGAATGGAAAATTTGAATCGACTTCTAAAAATCAGGATGAATCAAATCTAAATCGGTCGCCGTGCCCGTTAATGAAGGACAAGGCGCGCCTGACGCCGGCATCGAGCGGTGCCTCGTTCTCGATTCCGTGAAGATGTTTCTTGCGGCGTCCGCGACGTAACGATGGGCCGCCCGACGAAGTCGTTTTCCCGGTTCGACGAATGCACGCTGAAACGAGCCGATGGTGTGATGAAGGTTCACCAAGCGACAGTGGTGTCGTCATGCGCGAAGATTTTGCTTCTTCCGGCTTTCTGGTCGTTATCGTCGTAAGCCTGATTGTGGTTTGTGCCGGCTTTCTCGCGCTGGGAATCTGAAGTCCGGGCAGGACGTCGGAACGAGAGGGCGGCGGGTCGTCGCTAGGGTGTGGACTCATAACGCGCAGCCAGCACAGCCGCATGGATCCAAGCTGGACGAAGGCAAGATACGGCGCAGGTACGCGTGGCTACGCGCAATTCCCACGACTTCGCACGCTGCGCTCGCGCGATGGTCGACGGGCAAATCAGCGTGCAGCTGGCGTCGGTTTTTGCGCGCGACGGTCGAGAAAGGCGCTGCGCGCAGGTCGCGATTTAGCGAGCAATTTCAACGTGGTTTGGGTCGTCCAGCCTCGCTCGCAAAAATATGTCGCTTTCCGTCGAACCGTATCGAGGGTTATTTTTGCGCTGTCTCGTTCCGACAAGAGGGGCGGATCGCGCGTCGTCACGAACGCGGGACGGGATGCGGTGGACGCAGAAGCGTCAGGCGCGAAGCGTTGTTCGCAGGGCGGTTATCCGTGAGCGAACATGGCGCGCAAGACGAACGGCGCTGAAGCGTACGGCAAAACCGTGTGGTCTCGACACCCGTTGCTGGTGCCAAGCTGTCGGT
>DAIMKE010000873.1:0-3585 GCA_036721875.1 Bradyrhizobium sp.
GTCCGAGGCCGCCGACATCGCGGCCTACATCGGAACGCTCAAGTAGCAGGCCCGCAACAAAAGCCGGGCCCGGCGTTCGTCGTTTTCAGCACTCCAAGTTGCCCAGACGTCAGCGCTTGCAGATATCACGGGTCTGGGTTTCCTCGCGCATGACTTTCGTAATCTCGGATGGCGCGAAGGCGCCGAAGTCGGACGCAGCGAGCGTGCCATAGCGTCGATGGTTCTTGAGCGCGTTCTGCAACCTGTCGCCGATGTTCTCGAGGGCGCGTGCTTCGCCGGCCGACATCGGCGGGTTGGAAGCTTGCGCCTGCTTTACGAAGGCAAAGAATTTCGTGGTGGCCTCGACCATCGCTGCGCGGCTGTCGGGATCGCAGAGCTCGCGATCGTCCTGCGCGTAAATGCAACTGGCCAGTTCACCCCATTTGGCCGCCATGAATGCCGACTGGTTTTCGGATCTCGCGTTCGGCTTGCCGAACTGGCTGGTAACCGTCGCCGACAGGCTGCCAGCCTTCAGGATGAAGTAACCCGCGCTTGGTTCAATCTTCCGCGCTTCCGGACCGAAATCAATCACGCGGAAAATACAGGTCCGCACGACCGGCGCGGTTTCTGGCCGGCCGAGGCGGTTGCTGTCCGCAAACCACGAACCACCCGATCCGACCGATGAAACGCCGGAAGAAAAACCCGGCAGGTAACTCGATATCTGCGGCGCCCAGATCCAGCCGCCGACGACGAGGAAGCCGCCGAAGAAGGCGATGGCAGGCGCACGAATGAGGCTGAAAACTTCACTCATCGATTTTCAATGTCCTGCTGCTATGCCTTGTACTATGCCTTGGGGCAGTTGTCGGACGTGCCCTGGTATTGATCGAGCATGGATTTCATTGCCGTCGGCATGCTCCAGCCGAAATCGGCCTTGATCAGTCGCCCGCTGCTGGCGTCCTGTGTCAGGGCCGCATTGATCGCGCGGTTTCGCGGACTGTCCCAGAGATTCCTGACGGTCGATATTTCCGCATCGCCATACCGCTTCGCGATATCCAGCATCTCATCGTACTTCGCAAAATAGCGATTGATGTAGTCGACGATGTAGGCGCGGTTGTTCCTCTCGCAAATCGCGTTCGGATGCGTGACGAGATAGCAGTTGAGCGCTGCCGTCATCTCCTGCGTGCGGGTGAGATCTCGCCAGGCGACGCGATGCCGGTCGGTCGAAAGCTTCGGAAGCTGTCCGTCGCGCTCGATGAACTCGAGGGCGGGATAACAGGCCTCGCGTATCTTGGCTTCTTTCCATTCTCCCATTCGCTCGTCGCCCGGCAGGTAATCGCCGGTATGGCCCAGGACGAAATAGTTGAGCAAATTGATGCCGAGGAAAATGCCGCCCACGACGAAGGCCGCACGCTTCAAAAGGTACATAATGCAACACCGTGCACAGGTTGTGCCCGGACACGCGATAGCACGCAGGGTGTATCGAAAAGGTTGACCCGCTGAACAAGGGTCGGATGAGGTTAAGGCCGGTTTACCAGGGTGGTTGCAATTGTTTCAGAGGCCAGCCGGAAGGCCGTTCCGGCTGCTTTCACGCCATGTCTGGTCGCTCGCCGACGCGAACCGGCAAACGGCACTGAACGACCTCGCCCGGCCTTCGCTACCCGACGCGCATGCGTTGCTCGATGGCGGCCGCCGGCCCTCCCGCGCGGACGTTGCGGTTGCCGGATGGCAGCGTATTCGGGACCGTGATGCTCTTCCACGGACCGATCGTTTCAACGATGATGTTGATCCCGGCCACCGCGCTGTCGATCTGACGCTGCACGCTGTCGACCTCGGACTTCAAGAACTCCTGCATTTTCTGGAGTTCGGAGACCAGCTTGTGCAGCTCGTCTATCGAATTCACCGTCAAGCGGGCGACGGACGTGTTGAACCGTTCGGCGCTGACCTCCAGCGGACTGGAGGAAGCAGATTTTTCCTTGCTGGATTGTGTCGCCAAGGTCTCCTCCTGTGGAGGTGTTTTTTCGTCGGGTGCGGCAGGCGTTGGGGTATCCATCAGCTTCTCCCTTGGTGCAGGTTTCTTGCGCCGCGAATATCGGGGGTGACTCGGCCGCATTTCTCGGCCGGTCCGATATCCGGAACGACGCCGGGAAAACGCGGCGCGAGCCCACGCAGAGCCGCAGTTGGATGTAGATTGGACCCAAAGCGCATCATTGCTGCACCCATGCGCATCGCCCCGGCCCTGTGCAACAGACGTCGTTGAGTCGTTGGGCGAATTGGTGGCGTGGCGGTGGCGATCCGGCGTTCAATCTGCTGCGCGCACGAAGACGGCGGCTTTCAGGAGCCTTCAGGAATTGCCGATTGGCGGTTGTGTCCGTCGCCCGCGATCAAGGAGATAAAGGGGCCCAGCCGCCGCACGGCCAGACCCCCGCCTTCCGAAACGCAAAACAAATCCGCAAGACGGCAACGCTCCGCCGGGAAGACAATAACCAATCACGCGGAACGTGGGATCTCAATTCCGGACCACCACGGACAGACTATCGTTTAAGGCAGCGCGGCCGGCGCGCGCTGTTGCATGAGCATGCAGCGACCGGGCCGGCCAGCCGGTCGCGACCGGCGCGCGACGAGAGCGAATCCCCACACCGATGCCTTCGTTGGCGGTCACGCTCTGGGCGCGGAGCATCTCGCTATGGCGATTCGTTGCCGCTCATTTGACCAACATGTGGATGACCCCGCTCCCAGGTTGCTGCCGCATCGTGGAATCACATAGCTTTCGCGCGGGGTAGTGACGAGAACGGGATGGAAACAATGAAGATCCATGTCCTGGAGCGCGCCCTGACGGCTGCCTGCATCATCGCTGCCCTCGCTGTTGTTTTATGGGGGTTCAAGATCATGGCCGCGTAAGCCAATACAGTTCGGCTAGTTCAATCATATCCGCCGGCCAAGGCTGGCGGGCTTTGGATTTGTGAACTGTTTCACTTGAGCGTGGCATAAGAGACTCACTGCCGTCCCTCAGCAAACAATGACCAAAATCCTTATTGACGCCGATTCCGTCGTGACTCATCTTGACGAATCAAGACGGCAAATCATTGCGAGTACCGAGTTTGTTTCGGGCCTTACGCGGAGCTGCGTAGGCCAGCAGCGAATATTGAGGTCAAGCGCGATGTATTACGGCTTCTATCTGTTCGCGATTGCACTTGCCGTCATGCTAGGTCAGCTGGCGTTTGCGCTCTACCAAGTAGCCAGCCTCTTCCTGTCATGAACAAGCATCGCCCAGACCGCTATTGGTTTGGTCTGGCGATGATGTTCGTTGCGTGGGTGGTGATCTGCGGGATCCTCGTTATCTGACTGACAGGGATCCTCGCGGCTGGGGCGAGATCGACTCCGGCGCCCCCGACCTGCCAGACCGGCCCGCGCGCAACGATGACGTCGCGGGCCCTACGACGCCTGGAATCACGCCTGCGGCGGCCGGATGCGAATACGGCACCCGCCCGCCCGGTTCTCCGGCTCTGCCTGGCTAGCAGCGTGTGACCACTTGTCCGTAAGCGTCGACGACCTGAACGCAGCCCGAGCCATAATAGGCGCCAGCCGCCGCTGCGCCGGCGCCAACGG
>DAIMKE010000874.1:0-3575 GCA_036721875.1 Bradyrhizobium sp.
AAACGCTGATTTGTGAATCCGCAACGATTCAGTCAGATGGGCTAACGCTCTAGTCGTGAGCTAAATACCAGTTTTGGTATCAACGGCTGTGGCGAGTTTTGACGATCATGTGCTTCACCGATTCGGCCGACCGAATCGAAGCCGTAGCTGCTCCCGTACCTTGACGGCTTGTTATGCTGGCGCAATTTACCAAGCAATCTGATCTGCATCAGCTCGTGTCCAGCCGGCAAATTCGTCAGGTCGTCTGTCGGTCAAGCTGACAAACTGGCGCGGATCCGCGCTGTCTCGGCGAGACGCGCATCGGCAAGCCGTTTGACGGACGCAAGGTAATTTTCTGCAGCGGCCAGACTTTGGCGCCCGGGATCAACTGCATGTCAAAACGATGCACGAGCGTCGCCAGCACAATGGTAGCTTCCTGAAGAGCGAAGGAAGCACCGATGCAAGTGCGCGGACCGATACCGAACGGCAAATAGGTAAATCGCGCAATCTTCCGCCGTGCTTCCGGCATAAACCGGGACGGGTCGAATACATCCGGCTGTTGCCAGAACAACTCGTGCCGATGCAGCACGTATGGTGCAATCACGATCAGCGATCCTGGCTCGACCTCGACATCGCCGAGCGTATCGCCCTGCTCTGCCGTCCGGCTGAGTGCGGCGATCGGTGGGTAGAGCCGCAGGGCCTCCTCCACAACCGCTCTCGTCACGATCAAGCGGTCGGCCAGCCCCTCAACCGGTCCATTTAACTCCTGCGCCGCTTCAGCCTGCACCCGCGCACGCCACTCCGGCGATTGGGAGAGCAGGAAGATCGACCACGTCAGCGCATTCGCGGTCGTCTCGTGTCCAGCGGACAGGAAGGTGAGTATGTTGGATTTGACTTCGGCAAGGCTCATCGGTTGTCCGGTTGAGGGATCGAGCGCGCGCAATAGAAGCGTCAGAAGATCATTTGGTACGTCGTCCTCGGCGAGAGTTGCAAGCCGCCGACGTCTCGCCTCGATGATGCCCTCAATGACTCCTTCGAAGTAGGTCATGGTTCGGCGCAGATGCCGGCGGCCCGGCCGCGGCACGAGTGCCGGCACGCCGAGCAAATCGAGCGCGCTGATTCGGCCGATCGCGCCGAAATATGCATTCATCGCCAGGCGGAATTCTTCGAAATCGCCGCCGATGCCATCCGAAAAGATAGTCAACGCAAGGACGTCCAAGGTGATCAGTGTCATTTCGGCGCTGACATCCAGGGTGGCGTCAGGCCCCAGCTTGGTCCATTTCTTGGCCATCCGATCGGCTGCCGTCCGCATTGCTTGGGTGAAGGAAGTGACAGTACGTCGCGCGAACAAGGGTGCGAGCGTCCGCCGCTGCATCTCCCAGCGTTGCCCTTCGGCGCTCAACAGCCCATCGGCCAGCCCAGTCGACAGAATGCGCCGCTGGATCGGGTCCTTGCGGTAGTTGTCAGCATTGTCCATCAGGACACGTTTGATGGCAGCCGGGTCGTGAACCAGGAACGCGTCGGCGAACGGGAGCCTGAACCTTGAAAACGGCTCGCGAAAGAACTCGGCACTCCAACATTCCAGCGGATTTCTCTTCAGCGTCGAGAGCAATTTGAGCAGCCCCAAGCGCTTCGCATGGGGACGGGGCGCAGGTGGACGGTAAGCGCCTGGGAGAGAGACGCTGGAAGCGCACCGACTATCAACCGTGGAAACACGCGGCATCGGGCTATTAAGGGCAGTACAAAAGTTCACTATGGGAACTCCACATCTTTCCCAGAGTTCCCCGACCGATCGAACGAGCCACGGATTGCTTACGATCTGTCCACGCATTGTGGCTCTCCTGCTCTGTTGGAAGAGACATCCCCTTCCCGTATGCTGCGGGAGTACTTGGACGTAGTTCTCTTAGCTGTGATGGCCATCACGCAGGCAGCAAGCTCGGCTGCGGGCAGCGCCCTGGACGAAACGCACCGGTGGCAGGCTCGACCGGATTGCTGGCCGCTGCGGTGGGCCAAGCGGCGGACCACTTTTCCGATCGGGAATTTCCCTCTTCAAGGTCGCACTGATGGCGTGGGAAATTTACCGAGCGGGAAATTCGATCGATGTTCTAGAAAAAAAGGGACGGCTTTTACCGATCGTTAAATTTGGCTTGCTCCCCACGTCGAGCAGCGCGCGGCGTGAAGCCGCGTCGCCATTCAGGCTGCAAGCATCAGTGCCTTGAGCTCGACTTGGTGGTTCGGCGTCGACCATGCGCGACTGGACTTTGAACGGCTCCGCTTGCTAGCTCGCGTTGGCCTGTGGCGTCATTTCGTTGCAGCAATGGATTGCACCAAGTTTGCGCTTGGGCATTTCTCATCCTCGATAAGGCTCAAGTACAAGATCGCGGTTGACGATCACCCTGACCGGAAATCCCGGGCGGATGGTCAGCGTCGGCTGGATATTGAGATTGCGGCGTACGACCTGCTGACCGGTCTGATTGAGGGATTGCCCTGCCCCACGCCGCAGCGCGCTGATGAGGTCGCTGCCGTTTCCACCGGAGCCCAGCTCGGTCCCAACGCCAAGCAACGTCGAAAGCGTGGCGGCTCTGAATAGCTCGAGCCAGTGATTGTCGACCTCGTCCTCAAGACCAGCGTAGCCTGCGGTGTCGGCCCCCGGCTGGCGTTCGAGTACGATGGAGCGGCCATTCGGCAGGATAAGCCGGGTCCAGACGAGGAGCACGCGCGACTGCCCAAATGAAACCTGGCTATCGTAAGTTCCAATTAACCGCGCCCCCTGCGGAACTAATCGAATTCGTCCCGTTGGAGTGTCGAAAATCGGCTCGGTCACTTGCGCCGTAATCTGACCCGGCAGATCGGAGCGAATTCCTGTCATGAGAGCTGCGGGAATGATCGTTCCCGCCTGCACGACAAATGGCGACGCAGGACGTGAAAGCCTGTCAGGCGCCGTAGTCCGCAGATCGACGGGAGCATTGACGAACAGCAGTTTGCGATCCTGCCCGTTCTGCGCGAAGTTTTCGTCAGAAGATGACGCGGTGTTGGTGACTGTTTCCTGGGATGGGGCACGTGGCGGCGTGACGGGCGCAGTGGTCGGCGCAAATACCTTACTCGTCCGAGCCGCTGCGGTCTCCTGGTTGGCCCGCTGTTGTTCGGCATCAAGCCCGACCGGAGCTGATTGACTTTCGGCCGTACCGATCGGTCGCCCCAGATCTCCCGGCAATGGCGGCCCAAGCCGGGGAACGTCGTGAGGGACGCCGGCATAGTCTTTCGGCAACGTCGCGAGCCCATCTGCAATGTTGTGATGATCCGTGCTGTAGAGTTCGTCCGGCGTCGGATTGTGCGGATGGTTGCCCCTCAGCGTCCACAGAACCGCGCCAGAAATGAGCAGCAAAGCCAGCGCGGTGCCGCCGACAAGGACCTTCCGCGAAAGCCGCGTGATCCTGGGGCGCTCTGCACGCAGACGCAAGGCCTGCGCGGGATCGTCAGGTGATAGCCCTGGTCCAGATACAGGACCGCGGCTCTCGCTTGGGCCATTATCCGTCACGATCGCCCCCGTCGTTTCTGACAATTCGGACTATCTGCTGCTTGTCTCCGCCAAGGCG
>DAIMKE010000875.1:0-3569 GCA_036721875.1 Bradyrhizobium sp.
ATGAAGATCACCGAGCCGTACTCGCCGACCGCACGCGCGAACGCCAGCGCGAAGCCGGTCAGCAGCGCCGGAGTGAGGCTCGGCAGGATCACCCGGAAAACCGTGTGCCAGCGGTTGGCGCCGAGGCTCGCGGCAGCCTCCTCGATTTCCGGATCGAGATCGATCAGCACGGGCTGAACCGTTCGCACCACGAACGGGATACCGATGAAGACCATCGCGATGAAAATCCCGATCGGCGTGAACGCGACCTTGATGCCGAGTTCGGCCAGCGGCGCGCCAAGCCAGCCCTTCTGCGCGAACAATTGCGTCAGCGCCACGCCTGCGACCGCGGTCGGCAGCGCGAAGGGAATGTCGACGATGGCATCGAACAGCCGCCGGCCCGGGAAACGATACCGCACCAGCGCCCAGACGATGATCGTTCCCATCACCAGATTGACGCAAGCCGCAGCAAACGAAAGCCCAAACGAAATCCGCAGCGCATTCAGCGTGCGGCGACTGGTGAAGATCTCCCAGAATTGGGCGGGCGAGAGTTCGAGCGTCTTGAGAAAGAGACCGGCGAGCGGAATGAGAATGATGACGGAGAGCCATGTCAGGGTCAGGCCCATGGTGAGACCAAACCCCGGCAAGCTGCTCCGCCGTGCGACCGCTGTGCTCACAAATCCCCCTGTTACGCCCCGGCCGCCACCGTCCAGATCAGTTCTTGTAGATCTGGTCGAAAATGCCGCCTTCGGCGAAGTGGTCCTTCTGCGCCTTGGTCCAACCACCGAAAACGTCGTCGATGGTGAATAGTTCGACCTTGGCGAAGGATTTTTCGTATTCCCGCGCAATCTCCGAATCCCGCGGACGGTAGGAGTTGCGTGCAGCAATTTCCTGACCTTCCTTGGTATACCAATATTTCAGGTAGGCCTCGGCGACGGCGCGGCTGCCCTTCCTGTCGGCCACCTTGTCGACAACGGATACCGGCGGCTCGGCAAGGATCGACAGCGGCGGCGCCACGATCTCGAACTTGTCCTTGCCGAACTCGCGCTGCGCCAGGAACGCCTCGTTCTCCCACGCCAGCAGCACGTCGCCGACGCCGCGCTCGACGAAGGTCACCGTCGAGCCGCGGGCTCCGGTATCCAGCACCGGTACGTTCCTGAAGAGATCGCCGACGAATTTCCTTGCCTTGTCGGCGGAGCCGAATTTCTTTTCCGCAAAGCCCCATGCCGCCAGGTAGTTCCAGCGGGCGCCGCCCGACGTCTTCGGGTTCGGCGTAATCACCTGCACGCCGGGCTTGATCAGGTCGTCCCAATCCTTGATCGCCTTCGGATTGCCCTTGCGGACCATGAACACGATGGTCGAGGTGTAGGGCGCCGCATTCAGCGGCAGGCGCTTCTGCCACTCTGCGGCCACCAGGCCCTTGGTGGCGATGGCGTCGATGTCATAGGCCAGCGCCAGCGTGACGATATCAGCCTGCAAGCCGTCGATCACGCCCCGTGCCTGCGAGCCCGAGCCGCCATGCGACTGCTTGATCTCGACGCTCTTGCCGGTTTCCTTCCGGTACGCCGCCGCGAACGCCTTGTTGAAGTCGGCATAGAGTTCACGCGTCGGATCGTAGGACACGTTGAGCAGGGTGAAGTCGGCGGCGAATGCGGAACTCGCCCAGAGCAATCCCGCGACGAAGGGCAGAATGCGACCGATCATCGCTGATCTCCATTCAGCTCGATGAAGCCTATCATCAAAGCTGGAAGCGCATAAGTCACGATGAACGGGTGTTAAGTCAACGAAACCGCATTTCATTGTTTGCGGTACTGCAGCGACGTTGTCCTAAGAAGTCTTCGTTGTGTGGATACCGCATTCTCTCTTGGCCTGGCCGCGCCATCGCCCTGCCCGCGCGTCCTCACCAGCCGCCGTGCGGCTCGAGCACGGCATGCAGCCAACCGACAGGAAACCCGAAGCGAGCAGCGGATGCGGCGGCAATTTCGACATTTTGTAGATCGCCTCGATCTCCTCGCGGGAGACATTGGCGAACGGATTGAACTTCAGCTTCGCGCCATCGTGCTCGACAACGGGAATTTCCGCGCGTGCACCGCCCTGAAAGCGCTTGCGCCCGTTGATCCAGGCCGAGAACGGCTTCAGCGCCCGCGCCAGCGGTTCCACCTTGCGGATGCGGCAGCAGGCGTCGGGATCGGAGAACCACAATTCGCGCTCCGCGTCCTCGCGCGCCAGCGTCGCTTCCAACGGATTGACCGAACGAACGTCGGCAAGGCCCAGGGTTTCGATCAACGTATCGCGATAGGCGAGCGTCTCCTCGAACAACCAGCCGGTGTCGAGGAAGACCACGGGAATGGCCGGATCGACATCGGCCATCACCTTGAGCAGCGCCGCCGATTCCGTGCCGAACGAGGAGACCAGCGCGAGATGCTCGCGGCCGACGGTCTTCAGCGCCGCTGCAATGACCTCCGCCGGCGACGCATCGCGCAGCGCGAGATCGAGCGACTGCGCCTGCGAAACAACCGCCGCTTCCGGGGTCAGCACCTGCTGCGCGGTCGTGCTCACTGGCCGGCGCTCTCCGAATGGCGCAGCTGCATCCGCCGATTGAACGCGGCGACGCGGCCGTCGCCGGTCGGCTGGTAGAACACCGAGTAGCGCTGCACGGTCGCGGCGAACGCATCGGCATCGGCGTCCTTTTTCACCTCGAAGGCATCGAAGCCGGCGCGCGACATGAACACGAACTGGTCGCGCAGCACCTGGCCGGTGGCGCGCAGTTCGCCGTCATAGCCGTGACGTTCGCGCAGCAGGCGCGCCTGGCTGTAGGCGCGGCCGTCGCGGAAGCTCGGGAACACCAGCGCGACAGCAGCAAGGCGATCGAGATATGGCACGAGATCGTCGAGATCGCGGTTGTTCGGCCAGATCACGCCGACCTTGCCGGCGCGCTTCAGCACGGCTTCCGGATCTTCGAGGAAGCGCGCCGCCGGAACGAGGATCGCGCCATCATCAGGCAATTCGGCGCCATCGACCGCATGAACGAACGGATCGGTGGTAATTCTACCCTGCTTAACGAGTGGCATAGACCCGCTCCTTGAATGGTTCGACGCCGAGGCGCTTGACCGTATCGACGAACAGTTCCTCGGGACGGTCGCGCAGCGCGAGATAGGCTTCGACAATGTCTTCGATCACATCGGCGACTTCCGCATAGGGAACGGCCGGACCGATCAGCGCGCCCATCTGCGCGTTCTCGTCGGCACGGCCGCCGATCGTGATCTGGTAGAATTCCTCGCCGTTCTTCTCGACGCCCAAAATGCCGATATGGCCGACATGGTGATGGCCGCAGGCGTTGATGCAGCCGGAGATGTTGATGTGCAGCCGTCCGATCATCTCGGCGGTATCGTGGTTGGCGAAGCGTTTGGTCAATTCCTGCGCGATCGGGATCGAGCGCGCATTGGCCAGCGAGCAGTAATCCAGTCCCGGGCAGGCGATGATATCGGTGACGAGGTTGACGTTCGGCGTGGCGAGCCCGATCCGGTCGAGCGCCTTCCACAGTTGCGGCAGGTCGCGCTTGGCGACATGCGGCAGCGCCAGGTTCTGCT
>DAIMKE010000876.1:0-3564 GCA_036721875.1 Bradyrhizobium sp.
GCCGATGCCCGCCTATCTCGACGAGGCGACGCAGCAGCGGGTGAGCGAGGCGGTGCGCGGCGCGCTTTCCGCCTGATCCCGAAAAGTGGCCTTCCGGTTTTCGGGCCGGATCATGCCTAAACGTTTCAGGGTCTGATTTCGCCGTTTGGCGAATATGCGCTAGAAGCGGCGCATGCTCGGACGCATCTTCACCGTCGGCGGCTTCACGCTTCTTTCGCGGATCACCGGATTCGCGCGCGATATCATGCTCGCCGCCATCCTCGGCGCGGGGCCGGTGGCGGATGCGTTCTTCGTGGCGCTGCGCCTGCCCAATCATTTTCGCGCCATCTTCGCCGAGGGCGCCTTCAACGCTGCGTTCGTGCCGGCCTACGCGCATCTTCGCGGCCAGGGCGAAGCCTCGGCGAGGTTGTTTGCCGACCGTATCTTCACGCTGCTGCTCAGCGCGCAAATCATCCTGTTGTGCCTCGCGCTGTGGTTCATGCCGGAGGTGATCGCCATTCTCGCGCCGGGGTTCAAGGACGATCCGGCACGCGGCGAACTGGCGATTTCACTGACGCGGATCACGTTTCCTTACTTGCTGCTGATCACGCTGGTCACCCTCTACGGCGGCATGCTCAACGTGATGCACCGTTTCGCCAGTTACGCGGCGGCGCCGATCTTTCTCAATTTGTCGATGATGGCGACGCTGGCGCTGGCGGCGTTCTTTCCGGGCGTGGGTTACGCGGCTGCGTGGGGCGTGCTGCTGGCCGGCATTCTGGAATTCCTGCTGCTGGCCGGTGATGCGGCAAAAAGTGGTATTCTGCCCAAATTCGCCATACCGAGGCTCGATGAGGACGTGCGGGCGTTCTTCCGCGCCTTGGGGCCTGCGACCATTGGTTCGATGGGAACGCAGATCGCGCTGTTCGCCGACACCATCATCGCCACGTTCCTGCCTGCCGGTGCGCTGTCAGCGCTGTATTACGCCGACCGCCTCAACCAGTTGCCGATCGGTGTGATCGGGATTGCCATCGGCACCGTGCTGCTGCCGGAGATGTCGCGACGCCTTACCGCGAACGACATTACCGGCGCCTCGGCGGCGCAGCGGCGGGCGTTCGAGTTCTCGCTGTTGTTTTCAGTGCCGTTTGTAGCCGCCTTCCTGACCGTGCCCGACGTCATCATGCGTGCGATGTTCGCGCGCGGGGCGTTCTCGAAGGCGGATGCGGTGGCGGCGGGTGCCACGTTGGCGGCCTACGCCATAGGCCTCGTTCCGTTCGTGACCATTCGCAGCGCAGTCGCGACCTTCTACGCCCGCAAGGACACCGCCACGCCGATGAAGGCGGCGCTGACCGGCATCGCCGTCAACATTGCCCTGAAAGTGGCACTGATGGGGTCGCTCGCACAAATCGGCCTGGCGCTCGCCACCGCCGTCGGCGCCTGGATCAATCTCTTGCTGGTACTCTACTTCGCGGTGCGGGCCGGCTACCTGGAACTCGACCGCGCCTGGGCAATCTCACTCGCCAAGTTTGCCGCGGCCGGCGTGCTGCTCGCCGCCGCCCTGTGGGGCACCGCGCGATTCGCGAGCGTCTATTTTGCGCAGATGCACACCTTCCGCGATGAGACGGTGTTGCTGCTGCTGGTCGCCACCGGCGCGTTCGTGTACGGGGTTCTGATCCTGCTGCTGTTCGGCCGGGGATGGCTGTTCACGCTGGTTCGCGAGCGCAAGCATTCCAGCTAAATCACTGGCAGAAAAAGAAAATCTCAAAGACGATGGCGTGTTGTTGAGCGGTTGGTGCGAATACCGTTGGCCCCCGCGGTCGCGAAATATTGATCGAGCTACTCGTCCGTTAGGCCCGGTACCGGCCATGGGCTTTTGTGCAGGCGCGAAGGGCCGATCCAATGATCGATCTCCGAAGCGGCTTTGATTGGCGGGCTGCATGTTGTTTGCGCTGACGCGCGAACCGCTGCAATATGGAACGCTTCCAGAGTGTGATCCGGAAAAGCGGGTACCGGTCTTCCGAAAAGATCATGCGCAAATCATAAGAGGGAGGAGGACGGCGGTTCGAGGAACCGTCGTCATGCTCCACGACAATTGGAGATACGATGGCAGCTCCCATCAAATTCGGCGTCGGTCAAAGCGTCCTGCGCAAGGAAGACGACGCGCTCATTCGCGGCAAGGGCCGCTATACCGATGATCACTCGCCGGCGCCGGCGCTGCACGCGCTGATGCTGCGCTCGCCGCATGCGCATGCGAAATTCACCATCAACGTCACCAAGGCCCGCGGGATGCCGGGCGTGGCATTGATCCTGACCGCGGCCGAAGTGGCCGATCTCGGCGACCTGCCGTGCCTGTTCAACCTGGAGACTGATCCCTTTACCGGACCGCCATACCCGATCCTTGCCAGGGACGAGGTTCGCCACGTCGGTGACGCCATCGCCTTCGTCGTCGCCGATACCATCGACCAGGCCCGCGACGCGATCGAGGCGATCGAAGTGAACTGGACGCCGCTGCCGTCGGTGGTCGGTCTCGTCAACGCCGTGAAGCCGGGTGCGCCGCTGGTCTGGCCCGACAAGCCGGGCAACGTGCTGTTCGACGTGCCGATCGGCGACAAGGCGGCAACCGATGCCGCCTTTGCCAAGGCCTATGCGGTCGCCGAAGTGTCGATCGTGAACCCGCGCGTGATCACCAATTTCATGGAAACGCGCGCCGCGGTCGCCGAATACGACGCCAAGCGCGATCACCTGACGCTGACCATCGGCAGCCAGGGCAGCCACCGGCTGCGCGAAATCCTGTGCGGCATGGTTCTGAAGATGCCGTTGGAAAAGATGCGGGTGATCTGTCCCGACGTCGGCGGCGGCTTCGGCACGAAACTGTTTCCCTATCGCGAATACGCGCTGATCTCGGTGGCCGCACGAAAGCTGCGCAAGACCATCAAGTGGACCGCCGACCGCGCCGACCATTTCATGGGCGACGCGCAAGGCCGCGACAATGTCACCACCGCCAGGATGGCGCTCGCCGAGGACGGCAAGTTCCTCGCCATGGACGTCGACCTGATGGGCGACATGGGCGCTTACCTGTCGACCTTCGGGCCGTACATTCCGCACGGCGGCGCCGGCATGCTCCCCGGCCTCTACGATATCCAGACCTTCCATTGCCGCGTGCGCACGGTGTTCACCAACACGGTGCCGGTCGACGCCTATCGCGGCGCCGGCAGGCCCGAGGCTGCCTACGTCATCGAGCGCCTGGTCGACGCTGCCGCGCGAAAGCTCGGCATGACGCCGGATGCGATCCGGCGCAAGAACTTCATTCCGCCGAAGGCGATGCCCTACAAGACCGCTACCGGAAAAGTTTATGACTCCGGGGATTTCACCGCGCACATGAAGCGCGCGATGGAAGTCGCGAACTGGAAGGAGTTTCCCAGGCGCGCGAAGGCTGCGAAGAAGCTCGGCCTGGTGCGCGGCATCGGCATGGCGAGCTACGTCGAGGTCTGCGGCACCATGGGCGAGGAGACCGCCAATGTGGCGCTCGATCCCAACGGCGACATCAACATCCTGATCGGCACCCAGTCGAGCGGGCAGGGGCACCAG